>USDZ01000011.1 GCA_900553525.1 uncultured Oscillospiraceae bacterium | reverse complement strand
CCTATGCCCTTCTAGGGCTCCTTCATGCCACCCGTTTTACGGGTGGTCATGACTTTTGGAAGTTTTTCTCATTCGAAATGGACGGTAAGCCATTTTATGGCTTTCCCACCTGATTATAGGGGAGAGCTTCAGGTAAGCCTAGTAATGAACTAAAGATCGTGTGGAGTAAAAAATGGAAGACATTATTCAAAAAATGCAGGGTGTGGTGCGTGGATTTTGTCAAGCCGAAGGTGGAAATAAAACGGGAATTCCTTTTGTAACAGCTTGGTGTTTTACCAGTGAAAAAATACAAATGCCTAAGACAGAAACTGGGTCCGCTCGAAAAATGTCGGTTTTGTACAAATGCCTAAGACAGAAACCCCATATATTTATATCGTACTTGATGGTATGCTTAGGCTTTATACACCCTCCGGCACTATGGATTACATGACGGGGCAATATTCCATATCGAAAATCGACACACCATTATCAGGAACCGTATTGACGTTTTCGGATCAACAAGACTTTGTGGCTCTTTCTATCGAGTTTGCCGCCCATGATGTTGTGACAGCAGTCTTAGGTTTGGACAATGACTTGACGGAAAAAATCTTGGGCGAAAATATGGACGAACAGGAAATGTCTATATCAGACAATATGGTTATTCAGTCTGTTTACAGGCTTTTTTCGGCAATGAACCAAAAGGTTCGATCTGAATTTTTACGAAAAAATATCATGCAGGAAGTCCTTTACTATATTCTCTGCGGTTCCTGCGGAAAACCGTTTCTTCAGAGCATTATCAATATCGGACAGATAGATGAAATTTACGAAGCAAATAGTTGGATAAAAGAAAATTTCCGCAATCCGTTCACAGTAGAGGAATTGGCTGAACAAAGAAATATGAGTGTTTCTCTTTTTCATCAAAAATTCAAAAGTGCCGTGGGGATGGGGCCGCTGCAATGCCAAAAAAGGCTGCGGATAACGGAGGCCAGACGGTTGATGTTAGATGAAGGCAAAAATGTGACCGAGGCGTCTATTGATGTGGGATACGAAAGTCTTTCACAATTTATTCGGGATTACCGAAAAGTGTTTGGCGCAGCACCAAAAGAGGATATCCAAAATATTCAAAGATTGCTAAAGAAATAGGCAAGTTTTTCGGAGGAACAGGCAAGCGGAACAGATGGATCCTTGGATATACTGTCATTGATACAAAAAGAGACCTTTCTTGTATCAAACTGTGAATATGGAGGTCTTCAAATGATTCTAACAGATGAAGTGTGCGATAAGTTGTGCACTGCTGCGAAAGAAAAGAGCCAAGAAATCGGTATCGACATCAGTTTTGCAATCAGCGATGCAAGTGGTCTTCCGAGAGCATACCGCCGATATGGCGAAGCATTGGTGCTGAGTATTACTCTTGTACCTGGAAAAGCATATACGGCGGCTGTTACACAATGCAAAACAAAAGATGTTGCCGCCGCGGCCGCGGAAGGCGCCTCTCTCATGGCTATTCAGACAAACGATCCGAAAATTACCCTTGTAGCCGGCGGATATCCGCTTTTTGTGAACGGAAAAATTGTCGGCGGAATTGGCGTTGGCGGCGGCACAGAAGAGCAAGACTGTGAAATTGCGGAATATGTAGTTTCTGTGTTTGAAAAGATGGCAGGTTAAATCGGTGATCGTCTTGTAGAAGATATCCGTCCATTTTGTATCTGCAAAAATCGAAACTGTCCCCTGTAACCTACGAAATGCAGTACACCCTATATCCGTAAAAATCTGGTGCCAAACGGCTTTTTCAGCCTTGTAAATCATGCCAAGACAACGGGCAAGAGGGATAACATAAGAAGATTTTGTAAAACGAATTTTTGACAGAGGAAAGAATTCCACTTGGTGTATCGAGATACATGTTCTAAGCCTCCTGGGTTGCCCGGGTGGCTTATTTTTTGTTTCGAAACTTTGTGATTTGGAAAAATTGGAAGTGCCAATCTTGAGATAAGAATTGAATTTGTGTTTTTGTAGCTACAGAATATTTGCTTAATAGTTATTCGGCAATAATAACTTGCATAAACACGAGGTTTTCAGAGCCTCTTTTTGCCTAATGATACGTAAAAGGGTACTTATAAACGTACAGATCTTGTTTGTAGATTTTAAAACGCCGCCTTCTTTTTTAGAAAGCGGCGTTTTGAAAGAATGCAGGAAATTCGCTCCGACAAGCGGGACAAGATATATCCGGCGTTCTGCTTCGGAATAATCTCGATTTGGTCAGCCTCAGGCCTTTTCCGCCAGCCGGTCGCGGATCATCCGAGCGCATTGATAGATATTGCCCCCGCCCATGGTCACAACGAGATCGCCCTTCTGCGCCTGTTCCGCTACAAACCGGCTGATCTCCTGGAAACCCGGTATAAAATGAGAACCGGGCAGTCGGTCGGTGATTTGGCTTGAAGAGACGTTCCAGGTGTTCGTTTCCCGGGACCCCATGATATCGCTGACCACTACTTCGTCCGCTGTGGAGAGAGCTTGGGCGAATCCGTCGAGATGCCGGGCGGTACGGGAGTAGGTGAAAGGCTGAAATACCGCCCACACCTTGTGGTGAGGAAGGGCTTTGGCGGCCTCCAGCGTGGCTGTAATTTCGGTGGGATGATGGGCATAATCGTCAATAATGGTGATTCCGCGCACGGTGCCGATGGTTTCAAATCGCCGCCCGGCTCCTCCGAAATGCAGGAGCCCTTTGGCGATCTGCTCGGGAGAGGCACCGAGCAGGCTTGCGGCGGCGGCCGCGGCGACCGAGTTGGAAATATTGTGCCGCCCGGGTACGCTCAGGGCAATATGGGCGACAAAGATCCCTTTGTGATACAAGTCGTATCGGCCGTAAGGCCCCTCCGGGACAATGTTCATGGCAGCCCATTCGTTTTCGGGCATCATACCGAATCGGACAATGGTCTTGCCCTCAAGCCCCTCAAACGCTTGCAAGGTGTTGGCGTCGTCGCCGTTGACGAGAAGGAGGGAACCGGTCTGTTCCGCAAAACGGCGGAAAGAACGTCGGATATTTTCAAGAGAGCCGAAGTATTCCAGATGGTCCGCATCGATATTGAGAATGACGGACATTGCCGGCGACATTTCTAGAAAGTGATCCTTGAATTCGCAGGCCTCACAGACCAAAATGTCGGAGTGGCCCGCTCTACCATTCGCCTCAATAAGGGGGAGGCGCCCGCCAATCACGAGGGTGGGATCGAACTCCGCCTCCAGGAGAATCTGGGAAATCATAGAGGTAGTGGTGGTTTTTCCGTGGGTGCCGGATACAGCCAAAGAACGCGGATAGTGCCTGGTCAGCATCCCCAACAGAGCCGCCCTCTCAATAATGGGAACGCCGAGTGCCCTTGCCGCCTGCATTTCGGGATGGGATTCACAGATCGCCACCGTATAGACGACAGCCTCCGGGTTTCGGATATTTTCGGCTGCAAGCGGCAGGGCTACGGGGATCCCTAGTGCTCGCAGACGGGAGACGTTGTCCGATTCCATATCGTCGGAACCGCTGACTTCATATCCCAAGGTATGGAGAATTTCGGCCAGCGAACACATTCCGGAGCCGCCGATACCGATAAAATGAATCCGCCGGATGCCCGGCAAAAGTGCTGATGATTCCATTTATACGCCGTCCTTTCACGCGATGCGGTGCATTCACCGGATGCGCCGATATGGGGTTGTCTTATAGGGATACAAAGAAACGAAGTCCCACATGCAGTATATTATTATATTGCCTATATAAGAAAAAATAAACAGTTTTTTTAAAAGTTGGAAAAAATCGGCTTTTAAAAACAAGAGAAATGGGACAGAGAAAAGTGTCGGAACGAGCAGAATTCCGCTCGTTCCGACACTTTTTTGTAGGAACGAGCGGAATTATACGTTGAAAAACAAACTCCGATTTGTTATAATAAACAGATGGGAATGCGCCCGGCTGTCCGGCGAAACACCGGGTTTTAAGCAACCGAGGCCGGAACTTTTCTCACACGAGAAGGAGAACACGCCGTCATGGCCAATGTGAGAACCATTTCGCCCGAGGAACTGGCCGGGCAAGAGACATATATACAGCAGGTGAGGAGATTTTACGGTATCGGCGACCGCCCGGCTCCTCTTGCTTATGTTCGAACCTATGGATGCCAGCAGAATGTATCCGATTCTGAACACATGAAAGGCATGCTCGCCCGGATGGGCTTTGGCTTTACCAGTCGGGCCGAAGAGGCGGATTTCATTCTTTTTAATACTTGTGCGGTCCGGGAACACGCCCAAGATCGGGTATTCGGCAACGTCGGGGCCCTTAAAACCTTAAAACGGCGGAAGCCGGGGCTGCTCATCGCCCTGTGCGGCTGCATGGTGCAGCAGGAGCCGGTGGCCCGCCGCATACGGGAAAGCTATCCGTTTGTGGGTCTGGTGTTCGGTACCCATGTGCTTCATCGCCTACCCGAATTGATGGCGAGCGCTTTGATGGGAGAGAAACGGGTTGTCGAGATCCCTCAGGAGGACGGCGTCATCGCTGAGGGGCTGCCGGTCCGACGGGACGGTGGCTTCAAAGCGTTTCTTCCCATCATGTACGGCTGCAACAATTTTTGTACCTATTGCATCGTCCCCCATGTACGGGGGAGAGAACGCTCCCGTACCCCCGAGGCCGTAATGGCGGAGGCGGAAGATCTGATACGGCAGGGGTACAAGGAGATTACGCTGCTCGGACAAAACGTGAATTCTTATGGGAAAGGCGAAGACCACGGTGTCGGATTCCCGGACCTGCTCCGGAAGCTCCAGGCCATCCCCGGAGATTTTCTCATCCGCTTCATGACCTCCCATCCCAAGGACGCGACCCCCGAACTGTTTAAAGCCATTGCCGATTGTGATAAGGTTTCCCGGCATTTTCACCTGCCCTTTCAATCGGGGAGCAGCCGGGTGTTGAAGGCGATGAACCGGGGATATACCCGAGAACAGTACCTGGAACGGATCCGGATGGCAAGGCAGATGGTGCCCGGCATCGTGTTTACGAGCGATGTGATTGTGGGCTTTCCCGGTGAAACAAGGGAGGACTTCGAACAAACGCTCGATCTTGTGCGCCGGGTGGGCTTTGTGTCCTTGTATACTTTTCTCTTTTCGCCTCGGGAGGGGACGCCGGCAGCCAAAATGCCCGATCCGGTTCCGGCAGAAGAAAAGTCCCGCTGGTTCCAGGAATTGACCGCTTTACAGGAAGAACTGTCCGCCAAAAGGATTGCGGGACTGGTAGGCGGCATCCACACCGCTCTGTTGGAAAGGGCGGATGGGGAGGAACTCGAGGCCAGACTGCCCGAAAACAGTATCGTGCGGGTCAAGGCCGCCGTCTCTCTCGTGGGCCGCCGGGCTGAAATCGAGATAACCGAGGCCCGCAGCTATGTGATGATTGGAAAAATCCGCCGGCTGCTTGATTAGGCCGGACGGGAAACATCGAATTATTGGAGGTATCAAAATGGAACCGATTTTGGAAATGGCAAAGGATCTGGCATATGCGATCCAACAAGATGAGCGGTATATCCGTACCCAGATGGCACAGGCCGCCGCCGACGAGGATGAAGAACTGCAGGGTATGATCGGGGAATTCAATCTCAAGCGCATCGCCATCAACAATGAGACGACCAAGAAAGAAGAGGAAAGAGACGGAGAGAAGCTCCGTACGTTGGACGGCGAACTGCGGGAGGTTTATGCCCGGATCATGCAGAATCCCAACATGGCGGCTTATAACGAAGCCAAAACCGAGTTGGATCGCCTGACCGGCGCCATCAATTCCATCATCGCCCTTGCAGCCCAGGGACAGGACCCCGAAAGCTACGAGGAGGGCGGTTGCAGCGGCAACTGTGCGGGCTGTGCCGGATGCCACTAATGTAGCGGAATGTTGAGAGGAAGTGAATCCGGTGGCTGAAATGACGCCCATGATGAAGCAGTATCTCGAAGTCAAGGCCCAGCATCCGCATTGCCTGTTGTTTTTCCGGCTGGGGGATTTTTATGAGATGTTTTTTGACGACGCGAAGATCGCGTCGCAGGAACTGGAACTGGTTCTGACGGGCAAGGACTGTGGACAGGAAGAGCGGGCGCCTATGTGCGGTGTCCCCTTCCATTCCTGTGAATCCTATATCGCGCGCCTGGTGGCCAAGGGATACAAGGTGGCAATCTGTGAGCAGATGGAGGATCCCGCCACCGCCAAGGGATTGGTCAAACGGGAGGTCGTCCGGATCATCACCCCCGGCACTGTCATTGAAGGCAGCATGCTCGACGAGGGGCGGAACAACTATCTCTGTGTGCTTTATCTCAGCGACGGAGCCGCCGACGCAGGGCTCTGCTTTGTGGATTGCTCTACGGGAGAGATTCACCTAACCCGCTTAGACGGAGAGGATGTGCCCCTGCGGGTAACCAATGAACTCGGCCGTTTTGTTCCGCGCGAGATCCTTTATAACGACGCGGTTTCAGGGCAAGAACTCATCACGCATTTCGTCACCGAGCGGCTGGCTGCGGCGGTTGAAGTGGCCAAGGCCGAGGATTTCGATTATAACAAGGCGGAACAGAGGATTCTGACGCATTTCGGCAAACGGAATCTGGAGGAATTGGGACTGCAGGATCAGTTTTCAGCCGTGAGAGCGCTGGGCTGCGCCTTACAATATCTGTATACGACCCAAATGACGGGTCTGGAGCGGCTGACGGATCTGGATGTGTATTCGGACATACAGTTTATGCAGCTCGATCTGGCCGCCCGCCGGAATCTTGAGCTGCTCGAGACCATGCGCAACAAGGAAAAGCGTGGTTCTCTACTGGGGGTGCTGGATCGGACAAAAACCGCGATGGGAAAGCGTTTGATTCGCACCTGGATTGAACAGCCTCTCCTCAGCCCTGTTCAAATCGGCCGCCGGCAAAACGCCGTGGATGAATTGGTACACGATACCGTCTTGCGGGGAGATCTCATCGGGCAGCTCGCGGAGATCTATGATCTGGAGCGGATTATGACACGGATCGTATATGGCAGTGCCAACGCCAAGGAGCTGCGCTCCCTCTGCCAGACCATTCAGCGGATGAGACCGGTCAAAGACCGGCTTGCAGAGGTTCGGTCGGTACTCCTCGGAGAAATTCGAGACGGTATCGATCCCCTGGAGGATGTCTATCAGAGGATCGACAGCGCCATTGTGGAAGATCCGCCTTTTTCGGTGCGAGAGGGGGGGATGATCAAGGCCGGATATAACGCCGAGATCGATGAACTCCGTTTTGAGATGACCGACGGCAAGGGTATTATTGCCCGGGTGGAGGCTGCAGAAAAGGAACGGACCGGCATTAAAAATTTAAAAGTTGGCTACAATCGGGTTTTCGGTTATTACATCGAGATTTCCAGAGCCTATACCGGGGAGATCCCGCAGAACTACATACGCAAGCAAACGCTCGCGAACGCGGAGCGATATATTACGCAGGAACTCAAAGAATTGGAAGCCCGGGTACTGGGCGCGCAGGATCGGGTGGTGGCCCTTGAATATCAGCTTTTTACCGAAGTGCGCACCGCAGTGGCGGCAGAACTTCACCGGATCCAGGGGACGGCCCGGGAAATCGCCCAGCTCGACGTACTCTGTTCCTTGGCCGAAGTGGCGGTTCGGCAGCAATACACCCGTCCGCTCATCGACATGAAAGGCGTCATCGAGATCAAAAACGGACGCCATCCGGTGGTGGAATCCCTTCAGGACGTTCCTTTTGTCCCGAACGATACTCTGTTGGACAACCATGAAAACCGGGTGGTCATTCTGACCGGCCCCAACATGGCCGGTAAATCCACCTATATGCGGCAGATCGCTTTGATCGTACTGATGGCGCAGATCGGTTCGTTTGTGCCGGCTGAAAGCGCCACGGTCGGCATCGTGGACCGGATTTTTACCCGGGTGGGGGCATCGGATGATCTGGCGTCCGGCCAGTCTACCTTCATGGTGGAGATGAGCGAAGTGGCGTCCATCCTTAAAAATGCCACGCGGGACAGTCTGATTGTCTTCGACGAAATTGGCCGGGGAACTTCCACTTTCGACGGGATGAGCATTGCGAGGGCAGTCCTTGAGTATGTGGCGAGTCCCAAGAAACTCGGCGCCAAAGCCCTGTTTGCTACTCATTATCACGAACTGACGGTGATTGAGAACGAGGTTGAGTGTATTAAAAACTACAATATTGCCGTCAAAAAGCGGGGAGACGACATCACCTTCTTGCGCCGCATCGTGCGGGGACCAGCGGACGACAGTTACGGCATCGAGGTGGCGAAGTTGGCCGGTGTGCCGGACAGCGTAGTCGCCAGAGCCAAGGAGATTTTAAAACAGATCGAAAGCGGCGGCATGGAACTGCCTCGGCCTTTGTCTTCGCCGGATCGGTTTGAGTCGGACGACGGCCAGCTTTCCCTGATGCCGGCGGTGGACAACGAACTGATCCGCCGGCTCAAGGATTTGGATGTCAACACCCTGACTCCGATCGAAGCTCTGCAAACGCTGTACGATATTTGCAAGGAAGCTCAGGCCTACTGAGCTCACCGGCAAACAACAGGGAGGTGTGCCTCATGCCGAAAATTCAGGTGTTGGATAAACATACGGCCGAACTGATCGCCGCAGGAGAGGTCGTTGAACGGCCGGCTTCCGTGGTCAAAGAACTGATGGAAAATGCGATCGATGCCGGTGCCAGTACGATCCAGGTGGAAATTCGGGGCGGTGGGGCCTCCTACATTGGAATAACCGACAACGGGTGCGGCATCGCGAGAGAGGACGTGCCCACCGCCTTTCTCCGTCACGCCACCAGCAAAATCCATCGGGAAGAGGATTTGGAGGCCATCGGTACCCTGGGGTTTCGGGGAGAGGCGCTGGCCTCGATTGCGGCGGTGGCTAGAGTAGAACTGGTGACCCGTACCGCGGACGAGTTGGCGGGCACCCATTACCTCATCGAAGGGGGTGCGGAAGCGGCTCTCGAAGACGCCGGCTGTCCGCAGGGCTCGACAATTTGTGTGCGGGATTTGTTCTATAATGTGCCCGCCCGTCTAAAATTTCTCAAGAAGGATGTCAGTGAGGCGAACGCCGTCGCGGGCGTCGTGGAGAGAATAGCTCTGTCCCATCCGGAAATCTCGGTCCGGTTTGTACGGGAGGGACGGGAAGAACTGTTGACTCCCGGGGACGGAGATCCTCGCTCCTGTGTATATGCGGTATTTGGCAAAGATTTTGCCGGCGGCTTGATGGATGTCCGGTATCAGCTCGGCGGAGTAGGGGTGAGCGGCTTCATTTGCCGGCCATCCGCGAGCCGGGCGAACCGCACGATGCAGCATTTCTTTTTAAACGGCCGATATGTCAAGAGCCGTACCGCTATGGCCGCTCTCGAGCAGGCCTATAAGGGTTCTCTGATGGTGGGAAAATTTCCCTCTTGTGTGCTCTATCTCACCATGCCGGCCGAAACGGTGGATGTCAATGTTCACCCTGCTAAGATCGAGATTCGTTTCATCAATGAGCGGCCGGTCTTCGATGCCGTTTATCATGCGGTCAAGTCGGCTTTGGAGGCGGGGGACGCCCCAAAACAGGCGGTTTTGCCTGCCAAGACGCCGGTGACGCTCCCCAAGGTGGACGGCATGCGCCGTGAGCGACCGGTCACGGCAGAGGGATGGGCCAGGCAGACGGCTTCGAAAGAAGACAGCGTTTCGATTGACAGAGATAAGCCACCCGTTCCGGTGATCAAGCCGGCGCCGGTCCGGAGGCCGATTTCGGGAGAAAGGCCCGCTGTTCTGCGGGATCCGGGGACGGCGGTATACATACCGCGCGGAAGCGTGGATATGGACGTCCTGTTTGAAGAAAATGCCGGGCGGGCGGCCGAGGCGAAGCCGGGGCAGGCCTCATCCCCTGAAAATCCGGAGTCTTTGCTTCCTCAAACCGACCCGGTTGTGTATCTGGGGGAGGCGTTCCGCACCTATATCGTCGTGCAGTGGAAGGGCTCCCTATATTTTGTGGACAAGCATGCGGCACATGAACGGATCCTTTATGAGGAGATCAAAACGGCGGGTCACAGCGAGCCGCAGCAGCTTCTCGCCCCGGTGTCGGTGACGCTTGGCCGGGAAGAATACGCGGTTTTATCCGAACAGAGGGACCTGTTGGCAAAAGCCGGTTTTGAAGTAGAAGAATTCGGAGGAAACACCCTGCTTATTCGCAGCGTACCCATGATGCTTACCGGATGCGATATCCCCGCCACTATTCAGGAGATTGCCGCCGGGTTTTTGGCGGGAGGACGGGAAGTGGAAGTGGAAAAGCTCGACTGGATTTACCACTCCACCGCCTGCCGGGCGGCTGTCAAAGCGGGGAATGTCAGCCATCCCGCTGAACTGCTTCGTTTGGCGGAGCGGGTGCTAACCAATGACGATATTCGGTATTGTCCTCATGGGCGTCCCGTCTGCTTTGAACTGACTAGGCAGGAACTCGAAAAACAATTTGGACGGATCGTATGATCCTGTGATATATCCGCGGGCAAGGAGGTTCCGCTATGAATTCGCTTCGTCCCCTGGCGGTTGTGGCAGGACCCACCGCCTCGGGAAAAACGGCGCTGGCAGTGGAATTGGCCAAACGACTGAATGGCGAGGTGGTTTCGGCTGACTCCATGCAGGTTTACGAGCCGCTTCGGATCGGTACCGCCCGCCCCACGGAGGAGGAGATGGGAGGAGTCCCCCATCATCTTTTGGGTTTCCTGCCTCTGAGTGTCCCCTACAGTGTGGCGCAGTATTCCGCCGATGCCCACGCCGTCATGGCGCAGGTGGAGGCGCGAGGCCGGCTTCCCATTCTCTGCGGCGGCACCGGTCTGTATATCCAGGCGGTGACGGAGAATCTTGTGTTTTCAGAACAGGCCGGGGATCCGGACCTGCGCGCCGCATTGCGTGAGCGGGCCTCCCGAGAAGGCGGTGCAGTCCTCCTCGAAGAGTTAAGGCGGGTCGACCCGGTCACAGCCGCCCGCCTGCATCCGCATGATATTGGCCGGATTGTGAGGGCGTTGGAGGTATACGCCGTCACCGGGCGAACCCTCACCGAACAGAACCGTTTGTCCAGGGAAGGCGGCCCCCTTTATCAAACAGCCGGTATTTTGCTGGATTTTAGGGATCGGCAGGTTTTGTACGACCGAATCAACCGTCGAGTGGACCGCATGATGGAACAGGGGCTTCTTCAGGAGGCGGAACAGGTACTATCATCTGAGCAGGCTCCAACGGCGATGCAGGCCATCGGATATAAAGAACTGGCTCCGTATTTTCGAGGGGAGATTTCTCTGCCGGAGGCGGTGGAAAAGCTCAAGAGGGAGACACGGCGGTACGCAAAGCGCCAGCTTTCTTGGTTCCGCCGAATGCCGTTGCAGACTTTGTATGTGGATGATATGCCGGATGGAAGGGGCCTCACCGAACAGGCGGAACAGGCCGTGACCGCGATGTTGGGCATTGAAAGGAGGACGTCGTGGATACCTTTGTCAAACGACTGATTACCGTGTTGGCCGCCCTTTTCTTGATCGTTTATGTAGGGTTTCAGGTTTATCAGTTTCTCAATACTACCATCGATGTGGAAACAGTGGGCAGTTACAAAGTATACGATACGATTGAGGCCAGGGGGATTGCTATCCGCAATGAGACGGTTCTTGGTCAGGAAACGGAAGGCTATCTTTTTTATACCATCGAAAACGGGGGGCGGGTGGCCAAAGACGGGGCTGTGGCTCGGGTGTTTCCCACCGAAAACGACGCGTTTTCCCAGCAGCAGCTCGACCTTTTGGACCAGGAAATCGAGACCTTGCGCTCCATCAATGCACAGGGAACCTCCAACCGGGTGAATTTGAGCGGTATCAATAAACAGATCAGGGACGCGTGGCTCTCTGTAGTGGAGGGAGTCCAGTCTCCGTCTTTTCTGAATATATCCGAACTGCGTGCGGATCTGCTCGCTCTGCTCAATAAACAGCAAATCACCATCGGTAAGGTGGAAAACTTTAACGACCGGCTCACGGCGCTTACCGCTGCCCGGGACGCTTTGGCGGGTTCCTTTTCCGCCTCAACTTCCGAGATCCGCTCTCCCATCGCAGGCTATTTTGTCAGTGAGATCGACGGTTATGAATCTTTGACGGCTGACAAAGCCGCCGATATGACGCCGGAAGATGTGAACAAGGCCATGTCGGAATCCCCTTCCGGCAGCACAGCCGGAATCGGTAAGGTGGTGGGGGATTACGAATGGTATCTGGCCTGTGTTCTCCCGGTCGAGCAGGCCGCCCAGCTCAAAGAAGGAACGGAACTGACCGTGCGCCTGCCCTTCGTCGTCAACCAGGCGATCCCTGTCCGGGTGGCGGCGACCAATAAAAGCAAGGAAGGTCAGGTGGCGGTAATTTTTGAGAGTTCCCAGATGTCCAAGGAACTCTCGTCCATCCGGATCGAAGAGGTACAGATCCAGATGAAGGAATATGAGGGGCTTCGGGTTCCCGACTCAGCGATGCAGTTCAATGATAGACAGGAGGCGGGGGTGTATGTCCGGGTGGGAAATGCCCTGGTGTTCAAACGGGTGAATGTGTTGTATCACAACGAAAATGACCGGTATTCCATCTGTGAACAAACCAACGAGGATGGGTATCTCAAGCTGTACGACAATATCGTGGTAGGGGGCAAGGATCTATATGATGGAAAAATCATTCGTTGATCCGTCGGTTGATTCGGATGCTGTACGCGAGCGTCTGGCGCTGGATAACCTGAACCGGATCGAAGAGCGTATCGCTCTGGCCTGCGCCTCCGCAGGGCGGAAACGGGAGGATGTCACTCTATTAGCCGTGACCAAAACGGTGCCTCCCCCGCCGATCAACGCCGTTATTGGGGCGGGAGTGACCCATATTGGAGAAAACCGGGTACAGGAGTATCTGGGGAAACGGGATGCGCTACGGCTTGAAGGGGTCGATGTCCATATGATCGGCCGCCTGCAAACCAACAAGGTTCGCCAGATTGTTGGCAAAGTGAGCATGATCGAGTCGATCGACAGCTTTCGTCTGGCCGAAGCCGTATCCAGGGCCTCTCTTCAGCAGGAAAATACCGGTAAACTACCGCGAGGATGCACCGAAGTACTCGTGGAAGTCAACATCGGAGGGGAAGAACAGAAAGCGGGCGTGACCCCGAACAAACTGGAAGAATTGCTTTGTCAAATGGCGCTCCTGCCCGGAATTCGGGTGCGCGGTTTGATGACGATTCCTCCGGTCCTGACAGAGCCCAAAGAGCAGAGACGGGTGTTTTCACAGATGTATAAACTGTTTATTGACATAAAGGGCAAAAATATAGATAATATAGGTATGGATATTCTGTCCATGGGTATGTCGTCCGATTATGAGCAGGCGATTCTGGAGGGGGCAACTCTCGTCCGGATCGGGTCGGCCCTATTCGGCAGACGTCTATAATACACGTATATTGAAGACAGGAGGAACAATACCATGGGACTGTTTGATAAAATCAAAGGCTTTATTGGGGATCCGGAGGATGAAGAGGAATTCGAGGAGGAACAGGAGGAGAATATGGATTTTGTCTCCAAAAACGCAGAGCCGGCTGAATCCTTTTCTTCCGACGCGGCCAAGCGCAGCAACAAGGTCGTAAACATCCATGCCACAGCACAGCTTCAAGTGGTGCTGGTCAAGCCGGAGCGGTTTGAGGATGCCAGCGCGGTGGCCGACCATCTCAACGCCAAGCGGACCGTGGTACTCAATCTCGAGTCGGCCAATAAGGACGTGGCCCGCCGTATCTTGGATTTTCTCAGCGGCGTGGCCTATGCCAACGACGGTCAAATCAAGAAGGTCGCCAACTGCACCTATATCATCACCCCTTATAATGTCGGCATCATGGGCGACCTGCTCGACGAACTGGAGAACAATGGCCTCTATTTCTAATACGGCCTCGGAGGATAACCTCCTGCGCGCCCGCGTGGAGGACGCTGTCCGCCTGTGCGAGATCCGCTCGTGTCCCCGCTTTGTCGGTTTTCTGGACGAACACCGGCAGATGGTGGCGCGGGCCGTCTTGCATCATTGCGGAGGTGTGCCGTTTCGATTTTGGGGCGGATATGAGGATGCCGAGCGTACTCTGCTGGGGATTTTCCCGGCTTATGAGGAACCGGATCCTGCGCTATTTCCCCTTGTGCCGCTGGGTTTTTCCTACCGCCGTGAAGCCAAGCTGAACCATCGGGATTTTCTGGGCACCTTGCTTTCCCTCGGGGTTCGGAGGGAAACAGTCGGGGACATCGTCTGCGGTCAGGGCCTGGCCGTGGCCTATGTGCTGGAGGAACTCGCTTCCCATTTCGCTGCCTCAATAGAAAAAGTGGGAGGCGAAGGGGTCAAGGTGCTGTTTCCATATCAGGGAGAACTTCCTGTCGGGCAGTCTTTTGAAGAGAAGCGGGATACCGTTGCCTCTCCCCGTCTTGACGCGGTTTTAAAAGTGATGATGGGCTCCTCCCGGGAGGAAGCGGCCCGTCGGATTGGAGCAGGATTGGTTTCGGTCAATCACATCCCCTGCCTGTCGGCCGGTGCCGTCTTGAAAGAAGGGGACCGGGTTTCGGTAAGAGGAGTGGGGCGTTTTCTTGTGGATACACTCGGTCCGCCGACTAAAAAGGGCCGTTTGTTTGTCACCGTGAAAAAGTATCGGTAAGAGGCACGATCATCCGAACAGATTGTGAACATGTCGAGAAATCATAAGGAGGTATTCCCATGTATACACCGCAGGAAATCCGCAGCATTGAATTTACCAAAACCTTGGGCGGCTATAAAACGACGGAAGTCGATGACTTTATCGACGGATGTGCCGACACGGTTGAAGCCCTGCTGAAAGAGAAAAACGAGCTGGCCAAAAAGCTGGAAGTATTAGCGGATAAGCTGGTGGAATACCGTAACGATGAAGACAGCATCCGTACGGCGTTGCTTTCGGCGCAGCGACTTGGCGACACGGTGGTGCGCGAGGCCAATCACAAAGCCGGCCTGATCCTTGACGATGCCAATATTAAGGCAAAAAAAATTGAGGAAACCGCCAAACGCAACATCGTGGATGAGGAAAAGGAACTCGAACGGGTGAAAAAGGAGGTTTCCTTATTTAAAAATCGGATGATGTCAATTTATCGGGAGCATCTGTCCCTGATCGGCCTGCTCCCTGAAGAGGAGAACACGGACGAAACGGCGAAGGCAGAACCGGCTCCCACTCCGTCGGAACCGGTACCGGTTCCGACGGAAGAGAATCCCGCCCCTGTATCGGAAAAGGAGAGTGTTCCGGGTCAGGCAGAGGAACCGATACCGGTTCCGACGGGACGTTCGGAAACAGCCGCCTATGAAGAAACCGTGGCGGCGTTTCGGATGAATGTTCCGATCCTTGATGAAGATCCTCCCGTATCTGTTGAAGCGAACACCGCCGCATCTTCAGGGCAATCCACCAACCGTTTCGCGGATCTGAAGTTCGGCGATGATTACGATATTTCGCAGGATACCGATGAAGAGCCGCGTTTTTTCAGGAAAAAAAGGTCGGATCGCTGACCGTATAAAGGAGATACACCCAGATGGAAGAACAGGATTACAACAAGACGCTGAACCTGCCGGTGACCGATTTTCCCATGCGGGCGGGCCTGCCCCAACGGGAACCGGGAATGCGGCGGGATTGGGACGAAAAGCACCTGTATGAAGAACTGATGAAGAAAAACGAGGGCAAGCCGCTGTATGTGCTGCACGACGGGCCTCCCTATGCCAACGGGGATATTCACATCGGTACTGCGATGAACAAGATCCTCAAAGATCTCATTCTCCGCTACCGCAATATGGCTGGATACAAAGCGCCTTATGTGCCGGGTTTTGATACCCACGGCCTGCCCATCGAACTCAAGGCACGTGCCAAGGCGGGTGGCGATCTCTCTGCACTCGAGCCGCTGGCGCTCCGCCAGATCTGCCGCGAGTTCGCACTGTCCTATGTGGATAATCAGCGGGATCAGTTCAAACGTTTGGGGATTCTGGGGGATTGGGACCATCCTTATCTGACCCTGCGGCCTGAGTTTGAGGCCAGGCAGATCCAAATATTTGGCGAAATGGCGCTGAAGGGGTATATTTATAAAGGCCTCAAGCCGGTTCACTGGTGTCCGGAATGCCGGACGGCGCTGGCCGAGGCGGAAATTGAGTATGCCGAGGATCCTTGTTATTCCGTCTACGTTAAATTTCCCGTTAAGGATGACAAGGGCCTTCTGGCTTCGGTCGGGATCGATCGAGAAAAAACGTCTTTCTTGATCTGGACTACCACCACCTGGACTCTGCCCGCCAACGTGGCGATTTGCTTGGGGCCGAAATTTACTTATCAGGTGGTACAGAGCGAGGGCGAAAACTTCATCCTGGCGGCTGAACTGGTTGAGGAGGTCATGAAACTGGCCGGGCGAGAGACATATACCGTTCTTGCCTCTTTCACGGGTAAGGAACTGGAATATGTCAAAGCACAGCATCCCTTTCTCGACCGGGAGTCTCTGATTATCCTAGGCGATCACGTTACCTTGGAAAGCGGTACCGGCTGTGTGCATACGGCGCCTGGTCACGGTGTCGATGACTTCAACGTCTGCCGTCGTTACCCCGACCTGCCTATTGTAGTACCGGTCGATGACAGAGGCTTCATGACAGAGGAGGCCGGCCCGATCTGTGCGGGTATGACGACCACCGCTGCCAGCAAGGCGATCGCAAAACGCATGGAGACGGATGGAACGCTGTTCGCTATGAAGAAAATTCAGCACCAGTATCCCCATTGCTGGCGTTGTAAACAGCCGGTTCTTTTCCGGGCGACTGACCAGTGGTTTTGCTCAGTAGAGAGTTTCCGGGATGAGGTGGATCAGGCGATCCGTCAGGTTAAGTGGTATCCCGCCTGGGGCGAGGAACGGATGGCCGGCATGGTGCGGGAACGCAGCGATTGGTGCATTTCCCGCCAGCGGCTCTGGGGTGTCCCGATCCCGATTTTCTACTGTGAGGATTGCGGCAAACCGGTGATTGACCGTTCCTTTATTGATGCGGTATCAGAGCTGTTCGCCAAGGAAGGGTCGGATGGCTGGTACCGCCACTCTGCTGCCGACATTCTGCCCGACGGGGCAGCCTGTCCTTATTGCGGCGGCCGGCATTTCCGTAAGGAAACCGACACGATGGATGTTTGGTTTGACTCTGGTTCCTCTCATGCGGCGGTACTCGATGTAAGGCCGGAATTGAAGTGGCCCGCCGATCTGTATCTTGAAGGGGCTGACCAATACCGGGGCTGGTTTCAGTCCAGCCTCCTTACCGCTGTGGCCTGGCGTGGACGTGCGCCTTATGAGGCGGTACTCACTCATGGATGGGTGGTGGACGGCGAAGGCAGGGCTATGCACAAATCCCTTGGCAACGCCATCGCTCCGGATGAGGTGATTAAAGATTACGGCGCCGATATTCTCCGTCTCTGGGTGGCCTCTCTCGACTACAGGGTGGATGTTCGCTTATCGAAAGACATCCTCAAACAGCTATCCGAAGCTTATCGAAAAATCCGCAATACGGCTCGCTTCATCCTCGGAAATCTTTCGGATTTTGATCCCGACCGAGACAGTGTGGAGTACGGACAGTTTGAAGAAATCGACCGGTGGGCCTTGATTCGGCTGGATGATATAGCTGCAGAGGTGTCCGAAGCCTATGAGAGCTTTACCTTCCACGAGGCCTTCCATCGGATGCATCAGTTTTGCGTGGTGGATCTCTCTAACTTTTATCTGGATGTACTCAAAGATCGACTATATGTGGAAAAAGCGGACAGCGTGACCCGCCGCGCCGCCCAAACCGCCATCTACCGAATCCTGCACGCGCTGACTCGTTTGATCGCTCCCATACTCGCTTATACGTCAGAGGAAATTTGGTCTTATCTGCCTCACGGCAAGGGTGACGATCTTCGGTCGGTTCTTTTCAACGACATGCCCAAGAGCGACCATGCTATAAAGGATACGGCCTTTATGGAACGATGGGATCGGATCCGCGTTTTACGCAACGACGTACAAAAGGCATTAGAAATCGCGCGTACACAGAAGGTTATCGGTGGTTCTTTGGATGCCCAGGTGACGCTGCATTGTATAGGGGCTACCCTTTCATTTGTTCGGGGCATTCAAGAGATGCTTCCGGCGGTTCTAATTGTATCGAAGGTGGATGTGACAGACGGGGAGAGCGGGACCTTTACCGGTGAAATGGAAGGACTTTCCGTGAGCGTTGCCCATGCGCAGGGCGGCAAATGCAGCCGCTGCTGGACATACAGTGAAACCGTGGGACGGCAGCCGGGTCATGCGGAGCTTTGCGAGCGTTGTGCCGCTATCATTGAGTAGGAGCCGTGCTGTTATGTTTCAGTTAATAGTCCTTCTTTTAATCGCTCTGTTGATTGGTATCGATCAGCTTGTGAAATGGGTGGTTGTCCGTACCATCGGGGACGGGGTGCCCGTTCCGCTGATCGACGGTGTGTTCGAGTTGCAGTACAGTGAAAATCGCGGCGCAGTCTTTGGAATTGGGCAGAATCAGGGCCCATGGCTGCGCTGGGTCTTCATTGTTGTCACCGTTCTGATTATGGCATTTATTCTCTATCTGTTGCTTTCGCGCCGCTTTCAGGAGTATAAGCTGGTCACGATCAGCGGTATTCTGATCATTGCAGGTGGAACGGGAAACCTCATAGACCGTGTTTTTCGGGGATATGTGGTGGATTTTCTCTATTTTAAATGGATTGATTTTCCGATTTTTAATATTGCGGACTGCTGTGTGGTTGTCGGCGCGATCTTGCTTTTGATTTTCTTTTTCTTCATTTACGAGGACAAACCCGCGGCAAAACTGCGATCACCTTCCGAAAAAGCGGAAGAGTCCGGCGTACCAAAGGAGGCTGCCGATGGAGGAGAAACGGCTGATCATTCCTCCGGAGATGGCGGGAAAACGGATTGACCGGGTAATGTCGGAAATGCTTGGGATTCCCCGGTCCGCTGTCCAGAGGTGGATGGAGCAAGGGCGGATACTGCGCTCCTGTGATGGTACACCTTTTGCTAAAAACGTCTGTATCAAGGGAGGGGAGATCGTTCTTGTTCACATCCCCGATCCGGTTCAGTATGAGGCGAGAGCCCAGAATATTCCTCTTGCAATCGTCTATGAGGACGAGGATCTGCTGGTGGTGAATAAACCGAAAGGGATGGTGGTGCATCCGGCTCCCGGTAACCTGGACGGCACATTAGTGAACGCTCTTCTCGCCCATTGCGGAACAAGTCTTTCGGGTATCAATGGGGTGATGAGGCCCGGCATTGTCCATCGCATCGATAAAAATACCAGCGGGCTTTTGATTGTAGCGAAGAACGACCGTGCGCATCAGGGCCTGGCTGAACAGATTCAGGAGCACAGTTTCAAACGGCTGTACGAGGCTGTGGTACAGGGACATTTGCGGCAGGAGACGGGGACGGTGGATGCGCCGATTGGGCGGCATCCGTCCGATCGAAAAAAAATGGCGGTGGTGGAGCGGCATTCCCGCCCGGCTGTCACACATTATCGGGTGCTTGCCCGTTATCCGGGATATGACCATGTGGAGCTTCGCCTTGAAACTGGCCGAACTCATCAGATCCGCGTGCATATGGCCTACCTCGGGCATCCCGTGGCGGGCGATACGGTGTACGGCCCTTCCCGGCAGCCTTCCGGATTGGACGGACAGTGCCTGCACGCGAAAACGATCGGTTTTCGCCATCCCATTACAGGACAATATTTGGAATTCACCAGTCCTTTACCGCCGTATTTTCTC
>USDZ01000010.1 GCA_900553525.1 uncultured Oscillospiraceae bacterium | reverse complement strand
ATATTATCGCGATATGGGATACCATGTCGCCATTATGGCTGATTCCACCTCCCGCTGGGCCGAAGCGCTCCGCGAAATTTCGGGCCGTCTTGAGGAAATGCCGGCCGAAGAGGGCTTCCCCGCCTATCTTCCCTCCCGTCTCTCTGAGTTCTACGAACGGGCCGGAATGGTCACGACTCTGGCCGGCGCCGAAGGCAGCGTCACCATCATCGGGGCTGTTTCTCCGCAGGGAAGCGACTTCTCCGAGCCAGTGACGCAGAATACTAAACGTTTCACCCGCTGTTTCTGGGCGCTGGACAAAGCCCTGGCTTACGCCCGCCATTATCCCGCCATCAACTGGACTCAAAGTTACAGTGAATATTTGAGCGACCTCTCGTCCTGGTATGCCAAAAACGTCGGGGAGGATTTTCTCGCTTGCCGCGGCCAGATCGCCCAGCTGCTCCAGGAAGAGAGCAGCCTGATGGAGATTGTCAAGCTGATCGGCGCCGATGTGCTGCCCGACGATCAAAAGCTGGTGATTGAGACCGCCCGGGTCATCCGGGTCGGCTTTCTCCAGCAAAACGCCTACCATAAAGAGGATACGTATGTACCCCTTGCAAAGCAGTTGGGCATGATGAAGGTCATTCTCCATCTGCATCAGTCCGCCAAAGCCCTCGTCGCCGCGCAGGTTCCTCTTTCCACAATCCTGGCGACCGGTTTGTTTGACAAGGCCTCCAGAATCAAATACGATGTCCCGAACGATAAGACTGAGCTGCTCGACGACTATATATTAGATATCGACAAAACGCTTGAAAACCTGCGGGCCTCCCGTCCGGCATAAAAACCGTCCCGGCATTTTCCACTCGAAAGGATGAAGCCTATGATCATCGATTATATCGGCGTCAGGGAAATCAACGGATCCCTGATCGTTCTCGACGGTATCCGGGAAGCGACCTTTGAAGAAACGGTCACGATCCGGCTGGAAAACGGCACCACTCGCTCCGGCCGTATCGTGCAGATGGAAGGGGACCGGGTGGTCATCCAGGTGTTTGAAGGGACCAATGGTCTTTCCCTGACCAACACCCGTACCCGTTTGCAGGGCCATCCTGTGGAAATGCCCCTCTCGCCGGAACTGCTCGGCCGGATCTTTGACGGTGCCGGAAGGCCGGCCGACGGCCTCGGGGATCTCTTTCCCGTTGCCCGGCGGGATATCAACGGCACCGCGATCAATCCGGTCTCCCGGGTGTATCCCCGCAACTATATCGAGACAGGGATTTCGTCCATCGATTGTATGATGACCTTGATCCGGGGCCAGAAACTGCCGATTTTCTCCGGTTCCGGTATGCGCCACAATGAATTGGCGGCGCAAATTGCCCGCCAAGCCAAAATCGCGGACGAGCGCGGATCGGATTTCGCTATCGTGTTCGCCGCTATGGGTGTGACCAACGATGTGGCCGACTATTTCCGCCGTTCTTTTGAGGACAGCGGCGTACTCGGCCGGGTGGCCATGTTCCTCAATCTCTCCAGCGATCCGATCATTGAGCGCATTCTTACCCCTCGTTGCGCCTTGACAGCGGCGGAATACCTGGCCTTTGATCTGAATATGCATATTCTCGTCATTCTTACCGATATGACGGCATATGCCGAGGCCATGCGGGAATTCTCGGCCTCCAAAGGCGAAATTCCCGGGCGGAAGGGATACCCCGGCTATCTGTATTCCGACCTTGCGTCCATTTACGAGAGAGCCGGTATGATCAAAGGCAGCACGGGTTCCGTCACCCAGATTCCGATCTTGACCATGCCCAACGACGATATCACCCATCCGGTTCCCGATCTGACCGGGTATATCACGGAGGGGCAGATCGTCCTTGACCGGACTCTGGATAACAAGGGGGTCTATCCCCCTGTCTCGGTGCTGCCCTCCTTGTCCCGTCTGATGAAGGACGGCATCGGCGAGGGGTTCACCCGGGCCGACCATGCGGCGGTTTCCAACCAGCTTTTTGCTTGCTACAACAAGGTGCAGGAAGCCCGTTCCCTTGCGTCGGTCATCGGCGAAGAGGAACTTTCCCCCACCGATAAGCAGCTTTTGGAGTTCGGCCGTATGTTCGACGAACAGTATATCAACCAGGGCACGGAGGTAAACCGGTCCATCGATCAAACGCTGGATCTCGGCTGGCGGCTGTTGTCCACATTGCCCCGGGAGGAACTGGACCGCGTGGACAACGAGACCCTCGACAAGTACTATCATCCCGAAACAGCGTCGGGAGGTATGCCGGTCGTCGGCGCATCGTAAATCAAACGCAGGGCTGTCTGAAAATCCGGAAAGGAGGGCCGCGCCATGGCCGAACAGGTATTCCCTACCAAAGGCAATCTCATCAATACGAAGAAATCCCTGGCGCTGGCCAAAGTGGGGTTTGAGCTTCTCGACCGCAAACGAAACATCATCGTACGGGAAATGATGACCCTGATCGACCGTGCTTCTGCCATCCAGTCCCGGATCGATTCCACTTACGCGCGGGCCTATCTCGCCTTGCAGCGGGCCAACGTGGCCCACGGCATCTGTGACGAAATTGCCGAAGCCGTCCCGGTTGAAAACGGCCTGTCCCTTTCCTCCCGTAGTGTCATGGGGGTGGAAATCCCTATGGTCCATCTCGAAGCCGAACCGGTTGTCCTGTCTTATGGTTTCATGAATTCCAGTTCTCTCATTGACGAAGCCTACATCCGTTTCGACCAGGTCAAAAAGCTTACGGCGGAACTGGCCGAGGTTGAAAACAGCGTCTATCGTTTGGCAACCGCGGTCAATAAAACCCAGAAACGGGCCAACGCCCTCAAAAACATCATTCTGCCCCGTCTGACCTCCACGGTCAAATACATCACCGATTCCCTGGAGGAAAAGGAACGGGAGGATTTTTCCCGTCTCAAGGTGATCAAGGCGCAAAAAAAGGCTGCTCAAAAAGATGTTCAAACATAATTGGCATTTTGGCATGTGTTGCCTCGTTTTGGTATCGTCAGAGACCGGCCCGAAATGGGCCGGCTTTTTTTCGCCTGTATGTTCCTTTCCCCGTTTCTTAACTTTAACTTGCATTTGTTCAATTTCTTGTGTATGATAGCCTTATTGAACTAAAATAACCGTATTTCATCCTATCTTCCGTTCAAATCAGGCCAAAGGAGTTCTCTTATATGAAAAGCGCCTTATCCCGCAAGCAATTCGATATACTCGCGTTTCTGGACCAAAAACAAGGGGAACTGCCTCAGCGCCGGATTGCTGAGTCGACCGGTATGTCGGTCGGCTCAGTCAACCGGATTCTCACACAACTGCGAGAAGTTGGATATCTGGATCAAGCGTTTTTAACCCCGGATGGCAGAGCGGCACTGGAACCCTATCGGGTCAAACGGGCTGTCTTTCTCGCGGCAGGGTTTGGTTCCCGTTTGGTTCCGATCACTCTGAACACACCGAAACCTCTCGTCCGGGTTCATGGGACCCGGATCATCGACACCCTGCTCGACGCAGTGGTGGACGCCGGAATCGAAGAGATATACGTGGTACGGGGCTATTTAGGGGAGCAGTTCGACCAGCTCCTGTATAAATATCCCGGCATCCATTTTATTGAAAACCCGCTGTACAACGAGGCCAACAACATCTCTTCCGCTCTTTGTGCGCGGAATCTTCTGCAAAATGCCTATGTTCTGGAAGCCGATCTGTTCCTCTATAATCCCGCATTGATCACCAAATACCAATACACCTCCAATTATTTGGGCGTTCCGGCGGAAAAGACCGACGACTGGTGTTTTGAGGCCAAAGGAAACGTAATTTCCAAACTTCAGGTAGGCGGCGTGAACTGCTACCACATGTTCGGCATTTCCTATTGGAATGCGCGTGACGGCGCACGCCTGGCCGAAGACATCCAAACCGTGTACGATATGCCTGGCGGCAGGGAACGTTATTGGGACCAGGTGGCTTTGGAATATCATCATTCCCATTATCAGGTGGAGGTCCGTCCCTGCACCTTCGACGACATCATTGAGATCGACTCTTTCGCCGATTTGCAGAAACTGGACAACGCCTATTGTACAAAAGGAGCGAAAAAATAAAACATACTGCGCTATCTGACCTACAGAATTCATGCGTTCTGGATACCCATACGCCGGATTCCGCGAAAGGAAGGTCTACATATGAAAAAGATCGTCGCCAGCCTGCTGATTCTCACTCTTGTGCTCACCCTGGCAGCCAGCATCACGGCCAAAGACAGCATTGTAATCTGTTCATCCGCTGAACAGTTCCGCAACGACGCATTGCAGGAAGAACTCAACAAGCGATTCCCACAGTATAACGTCGTCGTGATGTATATGCCGACCGGAAAAGCCGCCACCAAAATCCTGACCGAGGGCACCCACACCGAGGTGGATATTCTCGTCGGGTTGGAAAGCGGTTATCTGAGTAAGCTGCAGGACAATTTGGCGAATATTGAGGGACTCAGCCGTATCCCTTACCTTGAAGGCCTGGAACCCGCGGCTAACCACAACCGCTGGGTCACTTGGGAACGATTTGCCGGGGCCATCATCGTCAACCGGGATATTCTGGACAAAAACGGCCTGCCTGTTCCCACCGGTTATACCGACCTTCTCAAACCCGAATACCGCAACTTCATCGCCATGCCCGATCCCAAGTCGAGCGGAACCGGTTACTTCTATTATAAAAATTGGGTCAACACTATGGGGGAGGAAAAGGCACTCGCCTATGTTGACGCCCTTTACAACAATGTCAAACAGTTCACGGAATCGGGTTCAGGCCCGATCAAGCTCCTCATTCAAGGGGAGGCGGCCGTAGCGCTCGGTATGACCTTTCAGGCCGTCAATGAAATCAATAACGGCATGCCGTTCGAGATTCTTTATCCCGAGGAGGGCTCCCCGTATTCTTTGACGGGGACCGCAATGATTGAGGGAAAACAGAATAAAAAAGGGGTATCGGAGATTTTCGACTATATCATCAACGAATTCATCGTCTACGATAAAGAAAATTTCTCCCCTGAGGCCATCATGCAACATCAGGTGAACAACATCCCCCACTACCCTCAAAACATTCAATATGCCGATATGACCGGCATTGACGATATCGAAGAAAAAGAGAGGTTATTGGCTCTATGGAAATATTGACGCCGAAGCTGTCGGTAAAGAATCTATGCAAAAGCTACGATCAGAAAACCGTGCTCGATCATATCTCCTTTGATCTGATGGAAGGGGAATTTCTCTCCATTCTCGGGCCGAGTGGATGCGGCAAAACCACTTTGGTGCGAATTCTGATCGGATTGGAACGGGCGGACAGCGGCGAGATCCTCAAAGGCGGACGAGATATTTCCGATCTGCCGAGTTTTGAACGGGGCATGGGGATCGTGTTTCAAAATTACGCCCTTTTTCCCAATATGACGGTACAGCAAAACGTCGAATTTGCGCTGACCCTTCATAAAAAAACCAAGGCCACGGCCCGCCAAACCGCACTAAAAATTCTTGAGCAGGTGGGACTGACCGACCAGCTCAAAAAAAGGCCGCATCAGCTTTCAGGCGGCCAGCAGCAGCGGGTGGCTATCGCCCGCACCCTGGCCATGAATCCCGACATCATCCTTCTCGACGAACCGATTTCCGCGCTGGATGTCGCCAACCGGGAAATCATGAAGAGCGAACTGAAATCCATCCAAAAGACCTTTCACGCGACTATGCTTTTTATTACGCATGACCAGGAGGAGGCCTTCTTCCTTAGCGACCGGATCATGGTGATGAGCGAGGGACGCATTGAGCAGATGGACACCCCGCACGAAATTTATACCCACCCGGCCAACACTTATATCACCGATTTTGTCGTCAACCAGCTGGACAAAAAATACACCGATCTGGTACGTTATACGGGACGGGATTGCCATGAGAAATAGAAGTTTTCATGCGGTGAAATATCTGTTGGGCGCTTATTTGCTTCTCACCGTCATCCTGCCACTGGTTATGCTTTTGAGCAACATCCGGGGTGAAAATGTCCAAAGCGTGTTCCAGTCACCCCAATTCTTCCCCATGCTCAAAAATTCCTTTTTGACCACTGTACTGGCGACGGTGATTTCGGTGGCGGTCTCCTTCGGTTTAGCCTGGATCATCAACCGATCCCGCATCCGTTTCAAGTCCGTCTTCATTGTCCTGTTCACCATCCCCATGCTCATCCCCAGCATCTCGCACGGTATGGGGCTGGTTCTCCTGTTTGGAGACAACGGCCTTGTCACCAATTTTCTGCATTTGAATATCGGTCTTTACGGCTATACGGGAATCGTGATGGGTTCGGTACTCTATTCCTTTCCCGTCTCTTTCCTGATGCTCAACGACGCGTTTCAATACGAAGACTTCACCACCTATGAGGCAGCCAGTGTGTTGGGGCTGTCCAAATGGCGTCAGTTCTGTACCATCACCCTGCCCTCCATGCGGCGGCCCCTGCTTTCTGCCGTGCTGGCGGTATTCACCATGGTTTTCACCGACTACGGCGTCCCGCTGATGACAGGCGGCAAGGCTATGACCTTGCCCGTATATATGTACCGAGAGGTCATCGGCATGATGGATTTCTCGAACGGTGCGGTTATCGGGGTGATCCTGTTGACCCCCGCCGTTATCGCCTTCCTTTTTGACCTGCGCAAAAGCGATACGGCCTCCGGCAGCACGGTGGTGAAACCTTTTCAAATCCCCCCAAATCCTAAACGGGACATATTGGCTTATATCGGCTGCGGGCTTTTTCTTTTCCTGATCTGCCTGCCGATCGTCGCCTTTGTCTGCCTGAGTTTTGTCAAGCAGTATCCGATTGATATGTCGTTTTCATTAGAGAATGTCCGCAAACTCCTCTCCGGCGGCATCGGCCTGTATGCGGTCAACTCTCTGGCCATCGCGCTGCTAACGGCACTGGTAGGGACCTGCCTCTCGTATTTTTCCGCCTATGCCACTTCCCGTTTCAAAAAAACGCCGTCCAATAAAGCGCTGCATTTTATCAGTTTGCTGTCCCTGGCCATTCCGGGGCTGGTGCTGGGTCTCTCCTTCGCGCTGACCTTCAAGAGCCTGCCGATTTACTCCACCATTTTTATATTGGTGCTGGTCAATATCGTACACTTCTTTTCTTCGCCCTATCTGCTGGCCTACAACTCCCTGTCGAAATTCAATCCCAACTTAGAGGATGTTTCTTCCTCTCTGGGGATCAGCCGGCTGCGGATGCTATTTTCAGTGTACATCCCTTCCACCACAGCGACCATTGCGGAAATGTACAGCTATTATTTCGTCAACGCCATGATTACCATCTCCGCTGTCTCGTTCCTGGTCAACTTCCGCACCATGCCCCTGGCCCTGATGATTCCCCAGTTGGAGTCCCAGTCCTTTATTGAAGGGACAGCCCTGGTGTCCCTGATGATCCTCGGCATTAACCTGATCGAAAAAGCCGTGGTGTTTTTTATCAAGCGCTGGGCTGCTAACCAGCCGTTGCCCGCTTCCTCCGGAGAATCCTCCCAGGCGTCCGGCTGATTTTATACAGTATGGCATGAAAAAATACTTGAATTCAAAGTAAAGCTATGGTATACTGTATTCCAATATTTTAACGCAATGAAGGAGAAAGTACTCCAATTCCCTGCCGCGCCAGAGAGGGCCGCCGCCGGCTGCAAGCGTCCCGCGGAAAGAGTTAGAGGAAGTTCGCTCCCGAGCGGCGGTGCCGAACCCCGGATCCTACGGATTCGACAAGTAAGTGCCGACGGATGGCCCCGATACCGGCCGGAAAGTGCCCGCGTAAAAATGCGCGGGAAACCGGGTGGTACCACGGAGACAGTCGCCTTCGTCCCAATGGGGACGAAGGCGTTTCTTTTTTGTACTCTCACTTTTGTGAAAGGACTGGTCAGGACTATGAGAGAAAAGCTGCAAGAATTGCGGGAAAAGGCGCTGGGTGAACTGGCGGATCTTCACACTGTGGAGGAATTGGAAGGGTTCCGTGTACGTTACATGGGCAAAAAGGGTGAACTCACCGCCCTGCTGCGGGGTATGGGGGCTCTGCCGGCCGAAGAGCGGCCGGCTGTGGGTCAGTTGGTGAACGAGCTGCGCTCTCTTCTCGAGTCGGCTGTGGAGGAACGAGCCTCTGCCATCCGCTCCGCCATGCAGGAAAAACGTCTTCTGGATGAAACGGTCGATGTCACCCTGCCCGGTAAGAAAAATCCCACCGGAAGCCTCCACCCTCTCAATCTGGTACTCGCGGAACTGGAAGAAATCTTTCAATCCATGGGTTTTGACGTGGTGGACGGACCCGAGGTGGAGACCGAGCATTACTGCTTCGAGGCCCTGAATCTTCCCAAAGACCATCCCGCCCGGGACATGCAGGATACCTTTTATCTTGCGGAAAACCTGCTGCTGCGCAGCCAAACCTCGGCGGCACAGATCCGGGTCATGGAACAGAGTAAACCCCCTATCCGAATGATCTGTCCCGGACGGGTTTACCGCGCCGACGAGGTGGATGCCACCCATTCCCCCGTCTTCCATCAAGTGGAGGGGCTTGTCGTGGATAAAGGCATCACCCTGTGCGATCTGAAGGGCGTACTCGAGGAATTCGCCCATGAAATCTATGGGCCTGACACCAAGGTCCGCTTCCGTCCGTCTTTCTTCCCCTTCACTGAGCCCAGCGTCGAAGTGGATGTGTCCTGCTCGGCCTGCGGAGGCAAGGGCTGCCGCGTTTGCAAAGGCGCCGGCTGGATTGAAATCCTCGGTGCGGGCATGGTACACCCCCACGTTCTCTCCGGCTGCGGCATCGATCCGGAAATCTATTCCGGTTTCGCCTTTGGCATCGGTTTGGACCGCCTGACCACCACCCGGCATAAAATCAGCGATATTCGGCTTTTGTTCGAAAACGATGTGCGTTTCCTCGAACAGTTCGTCTGACATCACGGAAGAAAGGGCTGATACCCATGAAAATATCTTTAAATTGGTTAAAACGGTACGTCGATATCCCGGTTTCGGTCGAGGAGTTGTGCAGCCGGATGGTGATGGCCGGTTTTGAAGTGGAAGATATCGAAGACCTGTCGCAGACCATGAAAAATGTCGTGGTTGCCCGGATCCTTCGGCTTGAAAAACATCCCGACGCCGATAAACTCCAACTGTGCAGGATGGACGTGGGCGGGGATACCCCTATTCAGATCATCACCGGCGCCACCAATGTCTTTGAGGGCGCCCTGGTCCCCGCCGCCCTGCACGATTCCTATCTCCCGAACGGCGCCCACATCAAGCGGGGCAAACTGCGTGGACTGCCTTCGGAGGGCATGCTCTGTTCCGGAGAGGAATTGGGCTTAAAAGAATCCGACTACCCCGGTGCGGAGGTCAACGGCATCCTGATCCTCCAGGAAGACGCCGCACCCGGTACCGACCTGCGGGATCTCCTGGGACTCAACGACACCGTCATCGATTTTAAAATCACCGCCAACCGTCCCGACTGCCAAAGCGTCCTGGGTGTAGCCCGAGAGGTATCGGTGGTGTTGCGTACGGCATTCCATCCTCCCGTCCCCTCCTACCAAACCACAGGCGGAGATATTCGAGAGCATATCGCCATCACGGTGGAAGACTATGACCTCTGCCCCCGCTATCTCGGCCGGGTGGTCCAAAACCTGCGGATCGCCCCTTCCCCGAAATGGATGCGGGAATCCCTGCGTGCAGCCGGCATGCGCCCCATTAACAATATTGTAGATATCACCAACTTCGTGATGCTGGAAACGGGGCAGCCTATGCACGCCTTTGATTTGCGGGATGTCCGGGGCAGGCAGATCCTCGTGCGCCGCGCCCATCCGGGCGAGCCCATCACGACTCTGGACGGACGGGATCATACCCTGACGGCCGACATGCTGGTCGTCGCGGACGCCGAGGCCCCCTCCTGTCTGGCGGGGATCATGGGCGGACTCGACAGCGAGATCAAAGAGGATACCCGCGATCTATTCCTGGAATGCGCCAAATTCCGTCGGGACAGCGTGCGCCGCACTGCCCGTGCTCTCGGTATCCGGACCGAATCCTCCGCCCGGTTTGAAAAAGGCGTGGACATTCGGGGCGTGGAATATGCGATGGAGCGCGCTTTACAGCTCATCAGCGAATTGGACGCCGGCGACATTGTGGAAGGCGCCATCGACCGTCACCAGGGTCTGCCGGAGGATCGGGTCCTGTCCGTCCCCGTCTCCCAGATTACCGCCCTGTTGGGAGTGGAAGTGCCGGAAGAGACGATGGTGGATATTCTCAACCGCCTGTCCATCCAGACAACGCTGAAGGACCATGTTCTGACCAGCCGTGTTCCCTCTTTCCGGGACGACGTGGAGGGCCGCGCCGACCTGGCGGAAGAGGTCATGCGGATCCATGGATATGACCATATCCGTTCCACTCCGATGCAGGGTGAGATCACACGGGGCAAGAAACTGCCCCAGCTGCGGAACACCGATATTTTGAAAACCATCCTCACCGCTCAAGGGCTGCGGGAAATCACCACCTATTCTTTCATCAGCGCCAAAGCTTCCGACCTGCTTTCTCTGCCCGAAAGCGATCCCCGCCGTTCCGTCATCCCCCTGCTCAACCCGTTGGGAGAGGACTATGCCGTTCTTCGCACCCAGCTGGTCACCAGCATGCTGACCGTTCTGTCCACCAATAAGAATCGGAAAAATCCGACGGTCCGCCTGTTTGAAGTGGGCAAACTCTTTGTCCCGAAATCCCTGCCCCTGACCGAACAGCCCGACGAGATTCCTGCTTTATGCATCGGTCTGTATGGACAGGACGAAGATTTCTTCACCCTTAAAGGAATTGTAGAAGCCCTGCTCGCGCGTTTTGGGGCAGACGCTTCCTTTATCCGCAGTTGCGAACCTTTTTTGCATCCCGGCCGACAGGCTCGTGTACAGGTGGGGGAGACATCGGTGGGCGTACTCGGGGAACTGCACCCCGACACCGCAGAACGGTTCGGACTCGACACCCGGGTATATGTGGCCGAACTTCGGCTGGAACCCCTTTTCGCCTGCGCCGGGAACAAACGGGTGATTTTCCGTCCCCTGCCGCGTTATCCTGCGGTGGAACGGGATCTGGCCCTCGTCTGCGATGAAGGGATGCCGGTGGCTGACATTCAACAGATCATTCTCCGCGCGAGCGGACGCCATCTCGAAAGCGTCGAACTGTTCGACGTTTACCAGGGAGCTCAGATCGAAAAGGGCAAGAAAAGTGTGGCATTCAGCCTGCGCTTCCGAGACGCGGACGGTACCCTGGCCGATGAGGATATCGAACCCGCCCTTCATAAAATCTTTACGAATTTACAAGAAAAAGGATGCATTCTGCGTTCATAATCCCCTTGAAAATCAAGCGGTTATGCCGTATAATAGGGATACCACAGCGATACGTCGTGAAAGGTTTCCACGACGCGGCGGAAAGGAGGGACGCGCTGTGCTGGACAAAACCATGACCTTCTCTCTGGGGGAGGACAAGGAACAGGAAATGAAGCAGGTCTTGACCACCGTATACGATGCTTTGCGTGAAAAAGGATATAATCCCATCAATCAGATTGTGGGGTACCTCCTTTCAGAGGATCCGACCTATATCACCACGCACAACAACGCCCGCAGCCTGATCCGCAAACTTGACCGGGACGAATTGCTGCGCGCCCTGGTCCGCTCTTATCTCAATCAGTGATCAGCACGGTTTTGGGGGGAAAATCTCCCCCTTTGAAAACGATTTTTGACGGCGGACGGGCGTCCTTTTGGGGACCGGCCCGCCTCGTCGTTTTAGAAAGGATGCGAAAATATGGCGGATAAGGCCAAAAAGCCCGACTTTTTGATGTATAAAGGCAAACCGCTTGTACGCAGCGGAAATACGCTGTACTATGGCAATATGGCGGATAAATGCGTGGTGATGCTTCAGATTCTCTCCACCAAAACCGTGGGTGATATGACTGTAGCGGATAAGGTGCAGGTGCAACTGCTTTCCACCGACCCCGATTTGCGCATGAAGGAGCGGATCCTGAAAAAAAGCGAAAAATCCGGCCTCTACAACGCCATGGACATCGGCAGCATCTGGCTGGAGCGCGCGCTCGAAAACTGAACTGAAGAGAAAGGCCGGGAGAGAGCTCCCGGCCTTTTCTTTGCTTCTTTTTTATCGACGCTCCAACGCACTCATCCACCGATGGCCCTGGCCGCCCCCACCACCAAGGGCATGGTCAGTATGGAGCACAGCGTCGAAAGGGCCACCAGGTTCACAGACAGGCGGGCGTCCTGATTATAGCGGGTAGAAAACATGGTGGTAGCCGCCGCTGCCGGAGCGCTTGCCGCAATCACACAAGCCGTCAACAGCGCCCCTCGCATCCCGCAGAGGTAGAGAACCCCAAGTGTCAGCAAGGGCACGACCAGCAGCCGTAGACCTATGGACAAAAGGAGGCGTTTGTCCCGCACAGCGCTTTTTAAGTCCGCATCTGCGAGATAAAATCCAACAATCAGCATGGGCAAAGGGGTATTGAGGGACGCCAGATGCCCTACCGGTCCCTCTAAAAAAGCGGGCAGCCGGATCCCTGTGAAGAAGAGAAGCAACCCCGCGGCCAGGCCGATGACGCCCGGATTGAGAATCAGCTTGCGGGCCGAAAGGGCGCTCCGATCCCCACTCATGGACAGTACGCCGTAGCTCCAAAGGACCAGGTTGAACACCGCTACGTATGCCGCGCCATAAAAGACCCCCTCTTCCCCGAGCAGGGCCTCCTGGAGCGGAATGGCCATATACCCGGCATTTGAGAACACGACCCCGAAACGCAGCACCCGGTCGCGAGCCTCCTCTCCCCGGAAGGAGAGATGGGCGGCAGCGATCCCCAACCCATGCACCGCCAAGGCCGCCAGGCCGGAAAACAGCAATCCCAGCAGCATTTCCGGCTTATTTTCCCGCTCAAAAGACTGAATAATGACACACGGCGTCGCCAATAAAAGGACGAGTTCGGCGCAGCTTCGCACCGCAGGCAATGTCAGGATGCCTTTTTTCCCGCACAATGCGCCGATGCACACCAGGACAAACAGGCCGACAACCTGTTGCCCCACCGTTAAGAAACTATCGAAAAGATGGGCCATTTTCTATCCTCCCCGTGTACGGGTGGCAAATCCCTGCCCCGCACATGTCCGCTGGAAAAAACGGCCGCGGTACCCCATATAAAAGGGCGGCATGCCTACATCCGGGAACGCGGCCGTTTTTCCACTATAAATCAAATCGGGAAGGATGTCAACCCAATTAGGGCCGCGTGACCTTGTGAAAAACCTTTTTGCCTTTTTTCAGAATAATCTGACCCTTATCGAAATCGGAAGTCCGCACCTCGGCGGCAATATCCGACACCTTCTCGCCGTCCACAGCCACGCCGCCCTGCTGTATCAGGCGCCGCGCCTCGCCTTTGGAGGGAGCGAGGCCGGTCAGCACCAGCAGGTCGATGACCGATACCGTGCCGTTTGTGAATGCCTCCTCCGGCAGAACGGTTGAAGGCATGTTTTCACTGTCTCCCCCGCCTCCAAACAGAGCACGGGCGGCCTCCAAGGCTTTGTCGGCCTCCTCCCTGCCATGGACGAGCACCGTCAGTTCATGAGCCAGGCGTTCCTTGTTCCGGTTGATATCGCCGGCCTTCTCCATAGCTTCGATCTCATCAACCGGCAAAAAGGTGAGCATCCGCAGGCATTTTCCCACGTCCACGTCGTCGATGTTGCGCCAATACTGGAAAAACTCGTAGGGCGGAGTTTTTTCGGGGTCCAGCCAAACGGCGCCCTTCTCGGTTTTTCCCATTTTTTTGCCCTCGGATGTGGTCAACAGGGCGAAGGTCATACCGTAAACCTCTTTCCCTGCCTTCCGGCGGCAGAGTTCAACACCACCGAGGATGTTGCTCCACTGATCGTCTCCGCCAAGTTCCAGGACACAGCCGTACTGCTGATTCAGGTAAAAGAAATCGTAGCTCTGCATCAGCATGTAGTTGAATTCCATGAAGGACAGACCCCGCTCCAGCCGCTGTTTGAAGCACTCAAAGGTCAGCATCCGGTTCACCGAGAAATGCACCCCGACCTCCCGCAGGAAATCGACATAGTTGAGGTTCATCAGCCAGTCAGCATTGTTGACCATCAGCGCTTTCCCCTCCGAAAAATCCACAAACCGGGACATCTGCTTTTGAAAGCAGGACACGTGATAACGGATGGTCTCCGGGGTCAGCATTTTCCGCATGTCGCTCTTGCCCGTGGGGTCGCCGATCATCCCGGTTCCGCCCCCCAGCAGGGCAACCGGCCGGTGGCCGGCCTTCTGCATATGGGCCATCACCATCAACTGGACGAAATGCCCGACGTGAAGGCTGTCCGCCGTCGGATCGAATCCGATATAAAAAGTCACCGGCTCCTTTCCTCCGAGCAATTCCCGAATTTTCTCCGCGTTGGTGGTCTGGGCGATCATGCCGCGAGCGTTCAGCTCGTCGAATACGTTGGGTTTCATGCACTTGTCCTCCTTGTTTTTTCTGGACAGGGGGAAACAAAAACGCCCCCTGCAGCAGTGCAGAGGGCGGAAAATTCCGCGGTACCACCTCATTCACCGTTCCCTTGCGAAAACGGCCTTATGGGCGTCGATAAAACGTCCTGCGCTGTAACGTGCGCCCACGGCTTTCCCTACTCAGCGGCGCTGTCACCACCGTTCAGGTCGCGGCTCCGGGATGTATTTCACCCTGCGCCCAGTCCGTTTTGCACCGTCCAACGGATCTCTGTGCTGCGCGGCAGCGGCTACTTCTTCCCTTCATCGCCTGTGACGCTCATTAAAACATATTCCTTCCCGTTTGTCAAGCCCCCGATTCCTTCACCCGTCCGCGCATTTCTCGGGCGGCTTCCCGGCTGGCCGGCGTGGATTCTCCACCGATGATCCGGGCCAGCTCTTCTAACCGCCCCTCCTCATCCAACGGCCGGACATCGGTATACGTACGACCATCCCGAACCGATTTGGAGATGAGAAGATGGTGATGCGCCTGGGCGGCGATCTGCGCAAGATGGGTAACGCAGAGCAACTGGCGGCTGCGGGTGCTATCCGAACCCCGGGCCGTCTCCCGCAACTTGACCCCCACCTTCCAGGCGGCACGACCGCTGATACCAGCGTCGATTTCATCGAAAATCAAGGTGTCGATGTCGTCTGCATCGGCCAGGACCGATTTGATCGCGAGCATGACACGGGACAATTCGCCTCCGGAGGCGATTTTTGCGATGGAACGGGGCGGTTCCCCCGGATTAGCGGACATGAGGAATTCCACCTGATCGGCGCCACAGGACGACAGGGCCGCAGGCCGCATGGAAACCTCCATCGTCACATGCGGCATATCCAGGAAAGCGAGCTGTTCCATGACGCTCTTTGAAAACTGCTCCGCCGTCTTCCGCCGGGCGGCGGTCAACCGAGCGGCGGCATCCGCGGCGTCCCGCTCGGCTTCCTCGAAGGCATGTTGGAGGCGTTCGAGCCGTTCATCCGCGTGTTCTATATCGTCGAGTTCCTGCCGGGCTTGTTCCGCGTAGGCAAGGACATCGGAAATTTTCGGTCCGTATTTGCTCGTCAGACGGCGAATCAAATCCAGCCGGGACTCCACACGGTCCAGCTCGACGGGATCGAATTCGAGGCGGGAGAGCAGAGCCCGCAGTTCGTCCGCACAGTCTTCAAGCTCATACAGGGCGTTTTCCATCCGTTTGGCCAGAGCACCCGCCTCTTCCAAATACCGTCCGGCACCGGAAAGCGCGGACACCGCTCCCTCCAGGCAGGAGAGGGCGCCCAGGGTGTCTTCGTCTCCGAAAAGGGCTTCCCTCGCCGCCATCATCCCCTCCGCAATGGCCTCCGCATGGCGGAACATGCGGCGGGAAGCTTCCAGTTCCTCATCCTCTCCCTCGGTCAACTCTGCCGCCTCGATCTCTTCAACCTGGTAACGGAGCAAATCGATCCGGCGTGCTTTCCTGGTTTCATCCATATCCGCCTCGTCGAGTTCGCGGCGCAGTGAACACAGACGGCCATATACCTCTTGGTATGTTTCCAGTAAAGGCGCATGGCCTCCCAGACGGTCGAGATAGGTCACATGCCGTTCCGGGGAAAGAAGGGCCTGGTTTTCGTGCTGGCCGTGGATGTTGACCAGCAGACGCCCCACTTCCCGCAGGATCGAGACCGTCGCCGGTCTCCCGCCGATGCGGCAGGTTCCTTTCCCGCCGGCCGAGATGGAACGCTGGATTAACAGACAGCCATCCTCGTCCGGCTCCACATCCCACTCCCGCAGAGCCTGGATCGTTGTATTCGAGAGACCGGAAAACAGCGCCGTTACCCGGGCCTCGTCGCTTCCAGTACGTACCATATCCCGGCTGGTTCGTTCCCCCAATACGGCGTTGATCGCGTCGATGACAATGGATTTACCCGCGCCCGTCTCCCCAGTGAGAACATTCAGTCCGGCGTCAAACTCGATATCCGCCCGCTCGATCACCGCGATGTTTTCAATGTATAGGCTTTGCAGCATCCTACAGGGCCCCTTCCGGCCGTTTATCCGCCCTTTAAAAGCTTCTTGAGTTCCGCCGTAAGCGAAACGGCCTGTTCTTCATTTTTGGTAATACAGATGAAGGTATCTTCTCCTCCCAGGGTACCGACCACCTGATCCCAATGCAGGGAATCCATCGCTGCGCAAGCGGCCTGCGCCATCCCCGATAAACACTTGACCACCACGAGATTGCCGGCGTAATCGATCTGCAGCACGGTTTCGGAGAACAGAGAGTGAAATTTGGATGAAATATTTTCATTTTCCAGCCGTACCGTGGAGTAGCGGTAGCGGCCGTCCGGCCCCATGGCTTTAATTAACCGCAGTTCCTTTATATCGCGGGAAACCGTCGCCTGTGTGACGTTGTAGCCGTCCTTTCGCAGCAGACGGAGCAGATCCTCCTGCGTTTCCACCGATTTTTGGTGGATGATTTCCAGGATCTTGGCATGCCGTTTGGTTTTCATCGCTGTCCCTGCCTTTCCTCAGCGGTTCATCAGTTTCCGGTTGAGTACTTCGTAAAAGGGCTTGCGCCCCAGCATAATCAGACAGGCTTCCGCTTCGGCTTTGGATAAGAGGACTTCCTCCCGTACCCCGAGCGGGACCGCCTCCTCCCCGTCCACCGTCAGATAGACCGGCGCGTCCGGGTTTCCCGCCGGACGAATAGACAGTTCCGCATCCTCATCAAACAGGTAAGAGCGGGTATGGAGGGAATGGGGGCAAACCGGCGTCATCAGCAGGCAACGCAGGGCCGGATCGATCACCGGCCCCCCCGCCGAAAGGGAATACGCGGTCGAGCCAGTCGGAGTCGCCACAATTACGCCGTCCGCCCGGTAACGGGCCACCTGTTCTCCCCGGTTGGAAACCTCCAGTTCAATCATCCGGGACAAGGAACCGCGGGAGACCACCGCCTCGTTTAAGGCGCAGTAGCGGACGGTTTTTCCTTCACCCGAACACACGGTGATCTCCAGCAGCATCCGCCTTTCCACAGTATATTCTCCCCGGATCAGAGCCGGGAGTTTTTCAAGTTCATCCGCCTCGAGCCCCGCCATAAACCCAAGGCGCCCACAGTTAATGCCAAGGACCGCCCGCCCGCAGATGGCCGCGCGCTTGGCGGTATGGATGATGGTGCCGTCTCCACCCAGGGCGACCGCCACGTCGCTTTTCCGAATGAGAGCATCGGCATTCGGACTGGGAAAACCATCCCCTTCATCCGGCAACAGCACCTCGGCTCCAAGTTCTCGTAAAGCGTCACAGACGCGGGGGAACGCTTCGCGCACACCCGATGCGTGCGCATTCGGCAGCACAGCAATCCGCATGGGAGCGCCTCCTTTCAAGCAGGATTCAAGCGGCGGGAAAACGAGGAAAACGCCCTTTCCACAATCGCTCTCGTATCCGGGAACAGCGGCGTACCGGATACAGGGGGAACGGTCAGCACCGCCAGATATTCGATATTTCCCTCCCCGCCCGTCACCGGAGAATGGGACAGCCAGTCAAGATGTAGTCCCTCCTCGGCAAAAAAGCGGAGCATCTCATCTAGAACACGGCGGTGAATGCGGGGATCCCGCACCACGCCGTTCTTACCGACCGCCTGCCGACCGGCTTCGAATTGCGGTTTAATCAGCACCACCAGACGCGCGGACGGCGCAAGGTATGGCAAAAGGAAAGGGAGAACGGCCCTTTCGGAGATAAAGGAAACATCTGCCGCCGCAAACGACGCCGTCCCCGGCGGAATCGCAGATGCCAGCGCCTCCGATCGCACATCAACCCCTTCGAGGCTGACCACCCGCGGATCCATACGCAGGGTGGGATGAAGTTGGCCATGACCCACATCTACAGCGTAAACCCTGGCCGCGCCAAACCGGAGCATACAATCGGTGAATCCTCCGGTGGACGCCCCAATATCCAGGGCTGTCACCCCATCGAGTTTGAGAGACGCTTCCCGCACCGCCTTTTCCAGTTTGAGGCCTCCCCTGCCGACGTAAGGGCAGCCCCCTTCGCACCGGATATCCGCGTGATCTTCCACCAATGCAGAGGGCTTGGTAACCGCCCGCCCGTTCACCAGGACCTTTCCAGCGCGAATCTGCTCCTTGGCCCGTTCCCGGCCGGAAGCAAACCCTTTTTCCACCAGAAAGGCATCCAGGCGTTTAGAGCGGCCGTCCATGGATGTCCGCCTCCCGCACCGTCTTCATCCCGTCCACGTCCAGTCCCGTCCGGCGGAACCCCGCCGAAACGCTGCAGGCCGGAAGGAAGGCATCGATGGCCTGAAGGTGAAAATCACCCCGGAAGCTGGCTTCCAGCAGACGGCTTTGCAGATGCTGGCCGATCCCTCCCTGACGGCTTCCCTCTTCGAAAAAGAAGACCCGATCGTACTCCCCGACGATCGCTTCGCATTCCTCCGGCAACGGCCAGATCCGCGTCAGCTTGAGCAGAGAAACCGGCATACCCGCGCTCGACAGTTCCCTCGCGGCAATAAGCGCATGGGAGAACAGGCGGCCATAGGTGATAAGCAATGTCCGGGCTTTGGGGTTTTTCAGGTGCGTATACGGCTTATAATCCGGTTCGAAGCCCTCGCAACCGGGCAGTTCCCCCCCTTTCGGATAACGCACAACGGCGATGCCGGATGCGTCGTACAGCGCCTGTTTCAGACATATGTCCAATTCCGCAAAGGTGGAAGGGCTGTAGATGGTCACATGGGGGATGGTGGTCAGGAACGGCACGTCAAAGACCCCTTGATGGGTCTCGCCGTCATCCGGTACAATGCCGGCGCGGTCCACCGCCAGGACAATATGGTTATTCATAATGGACGTATCGTTGAGTATCTGGTCGTAACAGCGCTGCAAGAAGGTGGAATACACGGCAAAAACCGGAAGCATGCCGCCGGTGGCCAAGCCCGAAGCGAACGTCACAGCGTGTTCCTCCGCGATGCCCACGTCGAAGAAACGGATCGGGAACCGCTCGGCAAATCTGGTCAAACCGGTCCCGCTCTTCATAGCGGCGGTGATGGCGCAGATCCGCAGATCTTCCTGCGCCAAACGGCACAGACCCTCCGCCATCGACGAGGAAAAGGATTTGGAAGAGGGCGGCGTTTTTCCGGTTTCAATGTCGAACCCCGACACACCGTGGTAGGTATCGGGATTCTGCATGGCAAAGCTGTAGCCCTGGCCCTTAACCGTCTCCACATGCAGCAGGACCGGCCGGCTGAGATTTTTCGCCGTTTGCAGGGCGATCGTCAGATCGTGAAGGTTATGCCCGTCCACCGGCCCGAGATAATAAAACCCCATCTCTTCGAACAGCGTGCTGCTGTGATACAGCGCGTTTTTCAGCCGGGATTTCACCCAGACGATCAGCCGCTGGATGGGTTTGCCAATCAGCGGAATGCGGGCGATCAGGTTGCTGACCCCCATCTTGAAACGCACGTACCGGGGGCGTGACCGCAGCGTGGCCAAATGACGCGCGACAAACCCGACGTTTTTGCTGATGGACATCCGATTGTCGTTGAGAACCACGATAAGCCGGTCGGAACTGCGGCCCGCATTGCTCAGTCCTTCATAGGCCAAGCCGCCGGTCATAGCCCCGTCCCCCAGCACAGCCACCACATACCCGCCGTCTCCGGACAGGGTTTTGGCCTTAGCCATTCCGTTCGCCGCTGAAACGGCGGTGCTGCTGTGGCCAGCGATGAAGGTATCGTATTCGCTCTCCTCCGGCTTGGGAAATCCTGAAATCCCCCCAGTCTGCCGGAGGGTATCGAAACGGCTGTAACGGCCTGTCAGCAGTTTATGGGCATAACACTGGTGCCCCACATCCCAGACGATGCGGTCGCGAGGGGTATCGAACATTTTATGCAACGCAACCGTCAGCTCCACCACCCCAAGGTTGGAGGACAGATGTCCGCCCGTCCTGGAAACCGTTTGTATCAAGGTCTTCCGCAGCAAGGCACATAGAGCCTCGAGTTCGGACGGCGTCATTTTGCGTATATCATCAGGGGAATGGATCTGCTCAAGCGACAGTTTCATGGGCTAAGCCTCGTTTCCTTGCAGTTGCCGGCACGTGCCGTCACGCCGGCACGATCATCCCGATCAGGATCCCCAGCAGCACACCGCCTAAAACCTCCAAAGGCGTGTGTCCGATAAATTCTTTCAGATCGATTTCCGTGACTTCCTTATCGGGAACGCCGTCTCCATCCACATCGGCATTTTTGGTTTCTATTTCATTTAAATATTTGTTCAACAGGCGGGCATGTTCTCCCGCCTCCCGCCGGACGCCCATCGCATCGTACATCGTCACAAAGGCGAACATCACCGCCAAGGCAAAAAGCGGATCTGAGACACCGTAAAATCGCGCAACTGAAATTGTCAGGGCGCAGACCATGGACGAATGTGCGCTGGGCATGCCTCCGGCTCCCCAGAGCCGTTCCACATGCCATTTTCTGGTCATGCAGGCGGTGATGATTAACTTGAGGACCTGCGCACATAGCCAGCCAAGAACCGCGGCGAACAACACCCGGTTGGCAAAAAATTCTCGGATGAGATCCATTCCATTTCACGCCTTTCGGTCGCAGGACGGCACTATCGTGTACGATTCAGCAGACGATCCGCCAGCAGACGTAAATCCTCCGTATCCCGCGGAAATGCCGCAAGCGCCCGCACGGCGGCTTCGGTGTGCTCCCCCGCCAATCGGCGAACCTCGTCGAGTCCGAGCAGGGATACATACGTCGTTTTTTCGTTCGACGCGTCGCTGCCCACCGGTTTTCCTAATTGCGCGGATGTCGCCGTCACATCCAGTATATCATCAATCATCTGAAAACACAAACCGATATGAAGACCATACTGCCGCGCGGCGTCTGTTTGCGCATTCTCCCCTCCGCCGACGATGCACCCCATTTCACAGGCCGCCGCCATCAGCGCGGCGGTCTTTCCCTCTTGCAGCACACGCAGCCGGTCCAAATCAATCGCGCGCCCCTCACTCTCCAGGTCGATAACC
>USDZ01000009.1 GCA_900553525.1 uncultured Oscillospiraceae bacterium | reverse complement strand
AGCCCACTTCTGCCGGGAGCCAGAGGACCGGGAAGTCGGCCTGGCCGTGGGGCAGGCCGTCCTGGACCGGGCTGCCAAACTTCTGTGCGTAGGCCTGGCCTCGGTCCTCCAGTTCGTAGGGGCCGGGCGGGATCCCAAGGCGCCGGCCTGCGTGGGCCTGCACGGCGCCGCCTTTTCCTTCCCCCCGGTGAAGGCCGCATGGGAACACCAGGTACAGACCTACCTGCGGGACACCCTGGGCCTTTCCGTCACGCTATGCTATGGCGAGAATATGCTCCCCACCGGTGCCGCCGCCGAGGCCCTCTATTCTCGCTGACCCCTTTGCAAACGAAAGAAACTACAAAGGAGAACCACTATGAAAATCATTGGTATCAACGGCAGCCCCCGGGCCAAGGGCAACACCCGCCTGGCACTGGACACCATGGGAGAGGTCTTTGCCCAGGAAGGGGTGGAATTTGACATCCTCCACATTGGCCACAAGCTCTCCCCCTGCTCCGGCTGCTTCCGCTGCGCCAAAACCCACACCTGCACCCTCCCGGACGACGGCCTGAATGCCATGTATGAACAGCTCATCCAGGCAGACGGAATCGTCCTGGCCTCCCCGGTGTATTTCGCCTCGGTGACCAGCGGGATGCGCTGCTTCCTGGACCGCATCGGCTGCATCGACATGAACAACGGCCGGAAGCTGCGGATGAAGGTGGGCGTCCCGGTGGCCGTGGCCCGCCGGGCAGGGGCCGTAAACGCCGTGGACGAGCTTTTCCACTACCTCAACTATGCTCAGATGCTCATCCCCGGTTCCCTCTACTGGCCCCTGGCCTTTGGGCAGGCCCCTGGGGAAGTGGCCCAGGACGCGGAGGGCATCCAGACCCTCCAAGTGTTAGCCCAGGAAATGGTCTATGTGATGAAGGTTCTGGACGCCGGCAAAGCGCAGGTCTCCCTGCCTCCCCTGCCCAGAAAAGTCTACACCAACTTTGTGCGATAAGGGAGGGTGCCACCATGCGCAAGAAATATCTTTTTGCTGCCATTATTCTCGTCGCCCTCTGCGTGGTTCTCATTCTTCTCGGTCTGCGGCAAAGCGGTGCGCTCACCACAGGCAGCACCGCAGAGGGGGGAAGTGTTTCTACACAGACCGAGGTCCAAGCCCCCATCACCGCCACCTTGTCGGTGTGCGGGGACATTATGAGCCATTCCCCCCAGACCAACGACGCCTATGACGCCGCCACAGACACCTACAACTACCGCCCCTGCTTCCAATATGTGAAGCCCTGGATCGAAAATGCCGACTATGCCGTGGCCAACTTTGAGACCACCCTCAACGGCCCACCCTACTCCGGCTATCCCCAGTTCTCCGCCCCGGACGCCTTGGCTGCAGACATCAAGGACACCGGCTTTGACCTGGTGACCACTGCCAACAACCACTCCATGGACAAGGGGTACGATGGCCTGGTTCGTACCCTGGACACCATGGATGCCGCCGGCCTGGCCCACGTAGGCAGCTACCGTACCCAGGAAGAGTGGAACGCCAACCACGGCGTGGTGGTGGCCGATGTGGGCGGCATCTCGGTGGCTTTCCTGGGGTACACTTATGGCACCAACGGAATTGCCATTCCCGAGGACCGGGACTTTTGCCTGAACCGCTTCAACACCGACTATACCGGAAACTGTGAAACCCTGGATCAGGAGGGGCTCTCCCAGGCGCTGGCCTACGCGGAAGGGCTGAACACCGACCTCATCGCCGTGATGATCCACTGGGGCATTGAATACCAAACCCAGCAAAACGCCTACCAGGAGGAAGTGGCCGATTTCCTCATCGCCCATGGGGCTGACCTGATCCTGGGCAGCCACTCCCATGTGCCCCAGCCCATGGAGACCCGCACGGTCACCCTGGAGGACGGGTCCACCCGGTCTGCCTTTGTGGCTTACTCCCTGGGGAACTTCGTCTCCAACCAGAGTCCCGCCACGGTGCAGGTGAATTACACCGACACCACCGCCATCCTCAACTTGGAGCTCACCAAAAACTTTGAGACGGGAGAGACCACGGTGACCAACGTCAGCTACGTCCCCCTGCTGGTTCTGAACCGAGGCACTGGCGTGGCAGACCAGTATGTCATCCTAGACGTCAACGACGCCATGGCCGACTACAACGCCGGGGACACCTCCCTGGTGACTGCCGACGTCTATTCCAAACTGGAGTACGCGTTGGAAGGCTGCCACACCATTCTAGGGGAACAGTACGACACCGCCGGGACTCCCCCCACCCAAGAGGCCGCCTAACCCCGACAAACCCATGGAGATACCGTAGAAAGCAAAAAGAAGTCCGTTGCAAAAGCAACGGACTTCTTTTATAATAGAGGGCATCCCCTTGGAAGAACGGAGGACCCATCCATGCTGCACCACCCCATGATTCTGCAATGTCCCTTGTTTCAAGGGCTCCCGCCGGACGCGTTGGAGTATGCCCTGTCCTACTTTGAGGCCCATGTCAAAGCCTACGAAAAGGGAGACTTTCTCCACCAGGTCTCCTTCCCCTTAGAGCGGTTTGGCCTGGTGTTGTCCGGCACCATCCAGGTCTCCATGGACGACATGGATGGCCACCACATCATCATGAATAATGTCAGCGCCGGCGGCCTCTTCGGGGAGGCCTACTGCTTCCTGGGCACCGATGCCCCCATTTACATCTGTGCGGTCACCGAGGCAGAGGTGCTTTGGATGCGCCCTACCCGGGTCAAGGCGCCCCGCCTCCCCCTCCAGGAGCGGGACCAAATGCTGGCCAACCGGTTTGTGGCGGCTTTGGCCTCCCGCACCCTCTCCCTAAATCAGCGCATCCAAATCCTCTCCCGGCGCACGCTGCGGGAGAAACTCATCACCTTCCTGTCCCAATACGCCACGGCCCAGGGGGACATGTTTACCGTCCCCTTCGACCGGGCCAGCATGGCCAATTTCCTGGGGGCCGACCGCAGCGCCCTGTCCCGGGAGCTGTCTCACCTCCGGAAGGAAGGGGTTTTGGACTATCATCACAACCAGTTTCGTATCTTAAAGTAACTGTGTTTCCACCGGTTTACAAAGTGGGTTTCGAAACAGCCTGCGCCGCTCACTCCCCCCGGCTGCACAGTGCCGTGAAGTAGTGATAGTAGGGCAGCAGCTCCTCAAAGGCATCCAGCAATTCCTCCACAAGCCCAGGACTGTAGAGGAGGGCATCCATCTCCCGCTGGCAGGTGAGGTCAATGGTCTTCCGGTTGTACCACTGGTCCAGGGGCGGCTGGGGATGGCCCTTGGCCCGCTTGTACTCCTCCCCCTCCAGCCGGAACCGCGTCTGCTTTTGGAAGGCCCGGGCCAGCTTCATCATGGTCTGGGGATGCTCATCCATGTCCTGACGGAACCGGGCCATGGTGGCGGGCTTCGCCTCATAAATCCCCATGCCATAGGCGTAGCCGGCGGGATAGATCTCAAACCACAGCACCGGCCGTTCTGCCCAGCGGTCCCCAGCCATACGCAGGGAAAACCAGAGATGGCTTTTGTAGGGCCCCCGGCCATAGAGCCGCCGGGCATCCCGGTAGATTCGGCTCACCCGCACCATGAGGGGCAATGCCTCGTGGCGGGCCGAAAATTTTTCGTATACCTCTTGGGCCAGTTGGCGCATCGGGGTTTGCACATGGTCCAGATAGGTTTGCTTGTGGGCCTCAAACCAAGGGCGTTCGTTGTTGAAGCGAATGCCCCAGAGAAAATCATTGGTGGCCTGTGAAAAACCTTGAAACATTCTATGATCTCCTTGGACTGGGGAGAAAATGACCTCCCCACGCATAAGATTCTGCTGCCGGGGCAAAGTGAACCATAGGAGATTCCCCCTGCCTGTCCCAACGCAGCGGCTGGTTTTTTATCCTATCACAAAGCAGATCGCTTTGCAATTACTTGGGAAAATATGGATGATCAAATTATTTTTTCTATTTTTGTAAAGACTTTTGTAAAAAACTCTTGCAAAATAAAAAAGAAAGTCCTATAATGTGCGATAGGCTTTTCCTGCCTCATCTTCGATCAGTTTTAGCGGCAAACAACAAATTCTATTCTCACAGTTTGTATAGGTTGACCCTTGCAAAAAGAGAGAGAACGTACTATGATGTAGGCTGATAGTTTTTGGTCTCTGATTTTCCACTCTGCTTTCCCAATGATCGGAGTTTCCTGATATCGCACATAAAAAGGGAGGAAATTTTATTATGTTAGGCAACAGCATCAAAAAATTTGCACTGAGTCAGGCCTTTTCCTACATTGAAAAGGATCCCATCAAAAACTTGGTCCACGTGATGGACATGGTGGACAAATTCGCGGGCGACGGTCCCCAGTCCTTCCCCCGTCAGCGTAAAGCCATCCGCGATGCTGTCACCAACGAGAACTCCACCGCCCATAAGCTGGTGGTTCGTATGATGACCGAAATGGACCTCGGCTTCACCGAAACCCTGCTGTCCAACTTCTTCCTCAACGCCAGCATCACCGGTTGGAAGAAGGGCGACGAAATCCGTAAGAAATACAATTGCAACGTGCCCTGGGCCATCCTGCTGGATCCCACCTCTGCCTGCAACCTGCACTGCAAGGGCTGCTGGGCCGCAGAGTATGGCAATAAGCTGAACCTCACCTACGACGAGATTGACAGCATCATCCGTCAGGGCAAGGAAATGGGCACTTACTTCTATATCTATACCGGCGGTGAACCCCTGGTGCGGAAGAAGGACCTCATCAAGCTCTGCGAAGTCCACTCCGACGCCATCTTCATGTGCTTCACCAACGGCACCCTCATCGACGAGCAGTTCGCTGCCGACATGATGCGGGTGAAGAACTTCGTCCCCGTTATCAGCGTGGAGGGGTACGAAGAGTCCATGGACTCCCGCCGTGGTGACGGCACCTACCAGAGAGCCGTGAAGGCCATGAACCTGCTGAAGAGCCACCGCCTGCCCTTCGGCAACTCCATCTGCTATACCAGCGTCAACATCAAGGACGTCAGCACCGAGGCCTATGTGGACCAGCTGGTTGACTGGGGTTCCTACTTCGTGTGGTACTTCCACTACATGCCCGTGGGCAAGGACGCCGTGCCCGAGCTGCTCCCCTCCCCCGAGCAGAGAGAGCACATGTACCACCAGATTCGTACCCTGCGCGGCAAGAAGCCCATCTTCATGCTGGACTTCCAGAACGACGGTGAGTATGTGGGCGGCTGCATCGCCGGCGGCCGGCGTTACCTCCACATCAACGCCAATGGCGACTGCGACCCCTGCGTGTTCATTCACTACTCCGACTCCAACATCCGGGAAAAGACCCTGCTGGAGGCCCTGCGCTCCCCCCTGTTCATGGCCTACCACGACGGGCAGCCCTTCAACGACAACCACCTGCGTCCCTGCCCCATGCTGGAGAATCCCGAGAAGCTGCGGGAGATCGTCCACAAGTCCGGCGCCCATCCCAGCGATGTCACCGCTGTGGAAGAGGTCGACGATCTGTGCGCCAAGTGTGACAGCTACGCAGAGAATTGGCAGCCCACTGCCGACCGCCTGTGGGAATGCTCCCACGGCTGTGCCTCCTGCCAGAAGATGGCTGCGGGGAAGTAATCCAAAGTTTACAATCTATTCCTTGTTATTCCTGACGAAAAATAGTATACTACCTTTGGTTACACGGACCGGAGGCCTAATGGGCCATGTGCCCTGGGCCTCCGGTTTTTGTTTCCCAAACTCCCAGAAATCGGAGGCACGCCTATGCCTGCACTGAACCAACCCGCCGGCCCCTCCGGACAGGGACCTGTGGGCCTCACCACCGCCCAGGTTCGAAAACGGATCCAAGCTGGCCAGGTCAACACCCCGCCAGAATCTCCCACCAAAACGGTGAAGCGGATTGTCCTGGAGAACCTCTTCTCCTTCTTTAACATCATCTTCTATATCATCGCCGGTTTCCTGATTGCGGTGGGCTCTTTCGGAGAGTTGATTTTCCTCCTGGTGGTGGCCGCCAACACTGCCATCGGCATCATCCAGGAGCTCCATGCCAAGAAAAAATTGGACTCCCTCTCCCTCCTCTCTGCCCCACGGTCCCAAGTGGTTCGAGATGGGATGGAAGGCACCATCCCCACCAGCCACTTGGTACAGGATGACCTGGTCATCCTCTCCGCCGGCAACCAAATTCCGGCCGATGCCAAAGTGGTCTCCGGCAGTGTCCAGGTGAACGAGTCCCTGATCACCGGTGAGTCGGACGAAATCACCAAAGGGGAGGGCAGCGAGCTGCTCTCCGGCAGCTTTGTTGTCTCTGGCAAGTGTTACGCCGTGCTCACCCATGTGGGGGCAGAGTCCTATGCCTCCCGCCTGACCAACGAGGCCAAAAAATCCAAAAAGAGCCACCTGCCTGGGATGATGCGCTCCTTGAACCGGTTGCTCATCGGCATCGGCATCCTCATCGTCCCCATCGGAGGGCTGCTGTTTTACCGGCAGTACTCCCTCCTCCACCTGACTGTAAAGGAAGGGGTGGAGACCACCGCCGCCGCCGTTATCGGCATGATCCCCGAAGGGCTGTACCTGATGGTGAGTTTGGCCCTGGCCGCCAGCGTTTTGCGTCTGGCCCAGCGAAACACCTTGGTACAGGACCTCAAGTGCACCGAGACCCTGGCCCGGGTGGACGTGCTGTGCGTAGACAAAACCGGCACCATCACCCAGCCGGAAATGGCCTACTGCGGCCTGCTCCCTCTGGACACCCAGCTGACCCAGGAGGGGCTGGAAACCGTCCTGTCCTACTTTGTCTCCAACATGGAGCCGGACAACGAAACCATGCAGGCCCTGCAGAAGGCCCTGAAGCGGGATGACTTCCGCAAGGCCGTCCAGGTCCTGGGCTTCTCCTCTGAGACCAAATACAGCGCTGTCTCCTATGGCGAGGAGGAGAGCTACGTCCTGGGGGCCCCGGAATTCATTCTAGGGGCGGAGGGCTATGCCCCCCACCGGGCCGTGGCAGAGGAGGCCATGGCCGACGGCAGCCGGGTGCTTCTCCTGGCCGCCTGCCGCCCGGGGCCCAACGGCCGGGGCATTGCCGACCCCCATCCCTTGGCCTTTGTACTGCTGCGCAACCCCGTCCGGGAAAACGCCAAGGAGACCTTTGCCTACTTCCGGGACCAGGGCGTGACCATCAAAGTGATCTCCGGGGACAACCCCGTCACCGTGGCTGCCGCCGCCCGGGAGGCCGGGATTGAAGGGGCCGACAAGTACGTGGATGCCTCCACCCTGACCACGGAGGCCGAGGTCGCCGCCGCTTGCGAGACCTATAACGTCTTTGGCCGGGTGAAGCCCAATCAGAAGAAACAGCTCATCCAAGCCCTCCAAAGCAAGAAACACACCGTGGCCATGACCGGTGACGGCGTCAACGATGCTCCCGCCCTAAAGGCCGCGGATATCGGCTGCGCTATGGGAATCACGGGTACCGACGTGGCCAAAGGTGCGGCAGATATGACCCTGACCGACGACAATTTCGCTACTATTGTCACCGCCGTACGGGAAGGCCGCGGTATCTACGACAATATCCGAAAATCCGTCCAGTTCCTTCTCTCCTGCAATCTTGGTGAGATCCTCACCGTATTCCTGGCCATGCTGTTATGGAGAGAAAGCCCGCTGATGCCGGTCCAGCTTCTGTGGATCAATCTCGTCACGGACAGTTTGCCCGCCCTGGCTCTCGGCATGGAGCCCGTTGAAAAGGACGTCATGCGCCGCAAGCCCAGAGCCAAAACCGAAAGTCTATTTGCCCATGGCATGGGAATCCGTGCGGGTTTCCAGGGAATGCTCATTGGTCTGTTGGCTCTGATCGCTTACGCCATCGGCTCCCGGTTCCTGCATCCGGCCGGCGATGGTTTTTGGGGATGTCTTTTTGCCACTCCCACACATTCCAATATCGTCTTAGGCGAAACGATGGCGTTCGCCGTACTGGCCCTCTCTCAACTTGTCCACGCTTTTAACGTGCGTTCCTACCATTCCTTGTTCCGGGTGGGCTTCCACACGAATCTTTATATGGTCGGGGCGTTCTTAGCTTCCCTGATTCTGATGCTCGTTGTTCTATTTGTTCCGGTCCTACAAAATGTGTTTGATGTGACGCAAATGAATGTCTCTGCTTGGGGAATCGTCGTTGGGCTTGCCTTGGTTCCGCTAGTGGTCGTGGAGATTGCTAAAGGTATACAAGCTCTGATCCGCCGCCGCAAAACCGACGCTTAATCTGCACGTGAAAGGAGATCTCTCATGCCCGCAAACGCCGATCTCGAGAAAAGGGCCCCCTTTTATACCCTTGGTGAAGAAATCACCAACGCCATCACCCATGGAATAGGGGCCGGTTTGGCCATCGCTGGGATGATCATACTTCTCGTACGCTCGAAGGATGTTTGGCAGGTGGTCAGTTCGGCGGTTTATGGTGCAAGCATGATCTTTCTGTTCCTGATGTCCTGCCTCTATCACGCCTTGACAAATCCCACAGCTAAGAAGGTCTTTCGTGTTTTCGACCATACGTCCATCTTTTTCCTCATTGCTGGAACCTACACTCCCTTTACCTTGGTTACGCTGCGTGGCTGGGTGGGATGGACGGTATTTGGCGTTGTTTGGGGCGTTGCCGTTATTGGGATTGTCCTCAATTCCGTGAGTATCGAACGATTCAAGAAAATCTCTATGGTCGGCTATATCGCGAGCGGATGGTGCGTCATCGCCGCCATCGTTCCGCTTGTCCAGCGGATGGCGCTGCCCGGGGTGATCTTGCTTGTCCTCGGCGGTGTATTCTATACCGTCGGCATTCTCTTCTACCGTAAAAAAGGCATCCGTTTTATGCATGCTTTCTGGCATCTATTCGTTCTGACAGGGGCTATTCTTCATTATTTTTGCATTTTGTTTTATGTTGTTGGGTGACTGACTCAAAAACCGTGTCGTCGGATATGAAACAGAATTATACTCCATAAAGAAGCAACCCGGCAGCAAAATTCTGCCGGGTTGCCCCATAGACGTTAAAATATTCGGATCATAACAGGGATTCCAATTTGGTGTCATCCGCAAGACTGCTCAGAATACGGTCGCAGAGCATCAGACAGCGGGGCAGATGGTAGGGACCTTTCCACATCGAACCTTTCTGGATATGGGAGACCGAACCGTCCCGATGGAGATAACCGTACCATTCGCCATGTTCCCGATCAGGGAAGTGATGGAATGCATAAGCGTGAACCTTCTCAAACCAGTTCCAATACCGTTCCTCCCCCGTCAATTTGTAAGCAGTCAGGGTAGAGATCAGGGCCTCGTTATGCACCCACCACAATTTCATGTCCCATTCGAGCTGCTCACAGGGGCGACCGTCCACATCCACAAAGTAGAAAATGCCTCCCTCATCTTCATCCCATCCCCACTCCAACGACCAGTCAAGAATATGCAGGGCTTTCTCCAACAGATCGCGGTCCTGGGTCAGATGCGCCTGATTCATCAGGAACCAAGCGTTTTCACAGGAATGTCCGGGGTTGATAGTGCGCCCCGCAGGGTTGTCCAGATGCGAACCGTCAGGCAGAACTGTTTCGAGTACACAGTGCAGTTCGGGTTGGTAATGAATACGCAGCAAGTTGTCCGCTATTTCCCTGGCTATTTCACTATAATACGCGGCTTTCTCAGGGGCACACCTCCGCAGCACTTGTGCGCTGCTGACCAGAACCATCGGTACGGCAGCACTGCACTCCACACGGGTCGCGGCGTAGGTCTTGGGCGTAATCTTATAAGGATCGGTCTCCGGCCGGCGGTAGATCTGCAGCATGAGTTCAAAACAGTTTTCCGCCTTATGCAGAGCGTCCTCATCTCCAAACGCGGCTGCATACTCTGCCATTCCGACAACATAAAAGCTCTCAGAAAACATGTACCGCCTTTTCCGCAGGGGCCGTCCATCCCGTGTGGTTTGGAAAAACATCCGACCATCGGTATCCACACAGTACTGCTCAAGAAAACGTTTGGCCAGTTCTGCGCCCTCCCGCCATTCCGGCCGTTCCCCATATTGACGGCAGAGGGCTGAAAAAGTCCAGAGGCATCGGCCCTGGAACCATACCGACTTATCCTCGTTATAACTTCGTCCTGTTCGGTCAACAGAAGTGATGCAGCCGCCGTATTTCCGGTCAAGCAGATCGCTGTTCATCCAAAACGGCATTACATCCTCCAGCAGCTGCCGACGATAGAAATCTCGATAATCTGTCAAAGCCTTTTTCATGGCATATCCTCCTCAAACAATTTGGCTGTGATGGGCGGTGCGGTCCATTTGCCGAAAAGACAGCGGCCGCTCGTTTTTTACATTTTCAGTGTACAGCATTTCTTTCCAAAAATCAACGGAATGGACGATCTATTTGATTGTCCAAACTTGCTCAAAATCAAGATATTTCAAGGTTCTTCTACATTTATCCCGTAGGACACATTTCGCACCTTTCTGTCATCCAAAAGACTTGCTTTGAAATCTCGAGTATGCTATGCTGAACATGACAAAATCAAGGATGCGGCCGCCTATCTGCCTTTAAGCAAACCACGTAAACGAAGTCAGGGAGTTGATACAACGTGACCACACTGCGATTTGGTGAACTGACCATTCGATCCGGCCATTTGGGTAAAGAAAGCGATCTTCCCTCCATTCTGCCTGTATATAACATCCAGACCGAAAAAAGTGCCAAGCTGGATGAAGACGATGAAATTTATTTCGATATCGGCAGAATCCGCAGCATATTCACTTATAATCAGCAAGATTTGTACGACCGTGCCCTGGAACCTCACACGTTCCGGTCAGCCGTTTTGGAAAACGAGGCTTTAAAGGCGGTATTTCTCCTGGAACACGGCGGGCGGCTTTGGTCTCTTTTCGATAAAAAAGCCGACCGGGAACTGCTGTATGTCAACGATGCCATCCGTTATGGCAACCTCGCGCTTCGCAACGCCTGGTTCAGCGGCGGAGTGGAATGGAATATCGGCATGATCGGCCACAGCCCCTTTACCTGCTCGCCGCTGTTTACGGCCCGTCTTGAGGCAGAAGACGGCACGCCTATTCTGCGAATGTACGAATATGAACGTCTGCGCGGCGTAACCTATCAAATGGATTTTTCCTTGCCGGAAGGCTCTTCCTTTTTGCTCTGCCGTATGCGTGTTACGAATCTGCAGAATAAAACCATTCCCATGTATTGGTGGAGTAACATCGCGGTCCCCGAAACCCCCGATCGCCGTGTTGTTGTCCCCGCCGACGAATCCTATTACAGTTCCGTAGACGTGGCCAAAACGCCCCTGCCCATGCGGGCGAATAGAGATGTCACCTACCCGGTTCATACCGAGTGCTCAATGGACTATTTTTACCGCGTGCCGGAAGACAGCCGAAAGTACATCACCAGTCTGAACAAAGACGGCTATGGTCTGATTCAAACGTCCACCCGCCGATTAAAAGGGCGCAAACTGTTCGTCTGGGGTCAGCGTCCCGGCGGGCATACCTGGCAGCATTTTCTCACCGACAAGGCCGGTGACTACTCAGAAATCCAGGCTGGGCTTGCACACACGCAATATGAATGCCTGCCCATGCCGCCCTGTTCCGCCTGGGAATGGGTAGAGGCCTATGGCGCGATGTCGGCGGAGCCCACCAAGGTCCACGGAGACTGGCGGGAAGCTCGGCGAGAGGTGGAACAGCGGCTTGACGAACGCCTACCCGCCGCCGTCTTGGAAGATTATCTGGTTCGCTCTCGGAATGATTATGTCTTGAAAAAGGGAGAGGTTATTCAAAAGGGTTCGGGGTTCGGCGCCCTCGAAAACCGCCGCCGCAAAAAGACGGGAGAGCGGCTTTTACCCGCCCATCTGGATTTCGGAGAACCCGAAGAAACTCAGCGCCATTGGCTGACTCTGCTTGAAACCGGTGTGCTTCCTTGTCCCCCGGCCGATGAAGCGCCCCCCTCTTATATGGTGGATGACGCTTGGTTCACCCTGGTGCGGCACTCACGTGAACAGGATGGTCAAAATTGGTACGCCGCCTATATGGAAGGTCTTTTCCATATCAGCCGGGGTTCCTATTCTGAGGCTGAAGCGTGTTTCAAAGCTTCTCAGAGACTCACCCCTACCTGTTGGAGCCTGTATGGCCTGGCGGTCTGCCGTTATGCTCAGCAGGATATACAAGGCGGTATTCCCTATATTTTGGAAGCCCTGAACCGGAATCCCGGCAACATATCGCTGGCCCGCGACGCCTGCCGTTTTTTGCAGGAATGCGAGCAATACGCTTCGATCGTGGAAAAGTATGCCGCCATGCCGCCGGAACTCCAGCAGGACGGCAAACTCAAATTCTATCTGGCCAACGCCTATGCCCACCTTGGAAAACTCGATCAGGCCGAGAAAATTCTGTATGAAAACGGGTTCCTCGTGGTTCCGATTATCCGGGAAGGAGAAGTGTCTCTGACCTCGCTATGGTTTTATATCGAGGAACAAAAGCATCAAAAGCGAGGCGAACCTTTTGACATTCAGACCGCGCAGCCTCCCGCCTGTTTCGATTTTCGAACGGCATGAACAAACGGCCCTCCCGCATATCACGATGTGCGGGAGGGCATTTGTTCTGACAGTCATCCATTCACTTGAGCATCTCCTCAAATTCCGCCTGGTCGATGATCCGGATGCCGAGCTGCTGTGCTTTCACGAGTTTGCTGCCCGCATCCTCTCCGGCGAGAACCAACGATGTCTTTTTCGATACGCTGCTGGAGGTTTTCCCGCCGTACCGTTCGATCAGCGCAGCGGCTTCATCACGTCTCATCGTGGGAAGGGTACCGGTGAGGACAAACGTCATACCCGAAAACCGTGTGTCTTCTCGTTCGGTGTTGTCCACCATGCGCACACCTGCCCGTTTGAGTTCTTCCACCATTGTCCGGGAGGGCTTGAGGCTGAAAAATCGTACCACACTTTCAGCCATGATCTCCCCAAATCCATCAATTGCGTTGATCTCCTCCAACGAAGCGTCCATCACCGCCTCCATCGTGCCGAACCGTTCGGCGAGCAGCTTGGCGGCCTTTTGGCCGATATGGCGGATTCCCAGAGAATAGATCACCCGGTCAAGCCCCGCGTCTTTTGAGCGGTCCAGAGCCGCAAGCAGATTATCCGCCGATTTCTCTCCCATGCGGTCAAGGGCCGCCACTTCGCCGCGGTCCATGTGATAGAGATCATAGACGTGAGTGATCAGGCCGGCGCCCATAAGCTGTTCTAGTACGGCCGGGCCAAGCCCCTCAATGTCCATGGCGTCCCTTGATGCGAAATGAATCAAATGGCGAAGCCTTTGGGCTGGACAGTCCGGATTCAGGCAGCGCAGAGCCGCCTCCCCCTCTTCTCTCGAAACAGGGGCACCACAGGAGGGACAGATTCCCGGCATCTGATAAGGCGTTCCGCCGCAGTGACGCGATACCCGCACCACCTCCGGAATGATGTCTCCCGCTTTGCGCAGCACCACCCGGTCACCGACGGCCAGTTGTTTTTCCCGGATGAATTCCTCGTTGTGCAGCGTGGCCCGGCTGACGGTCGTTCCCGCCAATTCCACCGGCTCGAAAAGGCCGGTAGGCGTGAGTACGCCGGTACGTCCGACGTTGATCTCCACATCGGTCAGAACCGTCTCTTTTTCTTCCGGCGGATATTTGAACGCCACTGCCCATTTGGGGAATTTGGACGTATTGCCCAACCGATCCCGCTGCGCGAAATCATCCACCTTGACGACCGCCCCATCAATATCGAAAGAGAGGTTCCGGCGCATCTCACCGATCCGCTTCACCTCAGCGATCACGGCCTCGATGGAACCGGTCTTTTTATAAAATGGAATTACAGGAAATCCCAATTCCCGCATACGTTCAAGGGAAGCGGCGTGACCGTGGATATCTTCCCCTTCCACCAATTGAAGATTGAAAACAAAGAGGTCAAGTCCCCTTCCCTTCGTCACCCGCGGATCCTTCTGCCGCAAAGAACCGGCGGCCGCATTTCGAGGGTTTTTAAAGGGTTTTTCCCCCTCGAGTTCCTGCCGTTGCACTAAAGCGGCAAAGTTTTCACGGGGCATATACACCTCGCCGCGGACAATGATATGAGGTACCGGGCTGGTCAAACGGGCCGGTATAGACCGGATGGTACGCAGATTTGCGGAAACGTCTTCACCTGTTATGCCGTCTCCCCGTGTGGCGCCTCTCCGGAACACACCGTCCACATATTCGAGGGCGATGGACAGGCCGTCGATTTTGGGCTCTACCACATACTGCGGGTCCTCCACAGTCTCCCGGATCCGGCTGTCAAACTCCCGCAGTTCCTCGATATCAAAGACATCCTGAAGACTTGCAAGCGGGACCTCGTGAGCCACGGGAGTAAACAGGGAGGACAGTTCTCCGTGCAAACGCTGCGTATAGGAGTCCGCCGTAATCAACTGCGGATATTCGGCTTCCAATTTTCGAAGCTCCCTGGTCAGAGCGTCGAATTCGCTGTCCTCGATTTCCGGATCGTCCAGATCATAATACCGGCGACTGTGATAATCGATTTGTTCCTGCAGCACGGCGACCCGCTGCTTGGCTTCCTCAAAATCCATCCCGGACCCTCTCTTCTTTTGCTGATGGATTTAGTATACCAAATTATGTGGGATTTTTCCACTATTTCACATCCGCGTAATCAAAGATTTTTCGTACCATATCCGCCTGATCGCCATCCACTTGCGTAAAGGAATCCGGAACTTCCCCGACCAGAACGGTCTCTGCTATCAGATAGTTGGTGGTGGTTTCGATGGAAGAACGGAACCCGGGAATGGCGGCATAAATCCGGACTGTAACCTCCAATTCGATCTGATGGGAAGTCTGGTTGACGCCGGCGCTTGTGAATCGGCTGTTCATAGCGGAGAGAGCGGTGCCGCTCATGCTGATTTTAATGGGAATATAAGGACCGCGGCCGGTAAAGAAGTCCCCGCCGATCAGATTTCCGGACGGGATTTCCACCGTCTGTTTTTTATATTTTTCCAGTTCCTCCATCACAGCGTTGGTCGCCTCCGCCTTAAGGCGATTGATTTGTACCACATCCGCCTCAATAGAGGTGATCGTTCCTTTTTCGTCTCTGTCCACCGTCACAAGCTGGTCATAGGATATCGCAGAGGCGGCAAGCGCCTTTTCCACTCCGTCGTTGACCGCCCGCGTAGCCACCTGTTTGGCGGCCGTCTCTCCATATGCCTGGATAAGCGGACGTAGATTGCGATCCATCATAATCAGCAGTCCAAACAGCAGACAGAAAAACGCCAGGACGCGCAGTTTGACCGACAGCCGTCCTTTTCCTCCTTCGTTCGGGCGGCGAACGGGAGGCAATCTTCTTCCGAAAGCTCGCCGCTTCCCCATACGTCTGCGCACCCTGACCACGCCCCTTTCGCATACTGCCTTTATCTTCAGTTTATACGGGACATGGGCGGAGGGTGAATCTCTCCATACGGAAAAGTGGGCTTTTTCCGTTTTTTCGGCCTGTTTCAGGAAAAATCCGTGCAATATTTCTAATTTTCTGATATACTGTGCATGCAAGTACGTTTGGGAGGGATTGTCTTGCCTATCCGTCGTTTCTTTACCCCCGAAAAGCTGATGGTGCGTTTTCTGGCATCTTGGTGCGGCGCCGCTCTTATCTCTCTTTTCTGGGTGCCATACGATTTTCATAAGATCGACTTTGTCAAACAGATACCGCTATTCCCCTTTATCGGCTGTATAGGCGCTGTTTTTTTACTTCTCTCTTTGTTGGCTATTCTGATCCCTTCCGGAAAGACAGACAACTACGGGATGTTTTTTCTCGTGTACGCTTACGCCCTGGTCCTGACCGCACAGAAGCAGGACACCTGGTTTGGCCTCGGAATCCTGATCGTCCTCACTTTTGTGGGGTATTATCTTTTCAAAGAGGATAAGTTGGGGCTTCTTCATCTTCCTTTGTCATCCGGAGCTGTTTATGGTATACTGGCCGGCTGTGCTGCCGTTTACATCCTGTACACTGGCGGACTGACAAGTCTGCGTTATACGACCTATAGTTCGTCCACCTATGATCTGGGCATTTTCTCTCAAATGTTTTACTGGATGAAAGAAACCGGCTTGCCTATGACGACCTGTGAGCGCAACAACCTGGTCTCCCATTTTGCCATCCATATTTCTCCCATATATTATGTTCTGCTGCCTTTCTACGCCCTGTTTCCCAGTCCTGTCACTCTGCAAATTTCCCAGGCGGTCATCCTCGCCAGCGGCGTAATTCCCGTTATCCTCCTATGCCGCCATATGAATCTTGGAAACCGTTCCACCCTGATGATCGGCTTCGTCTACTGTTTTTTCCCTGCCCTGACCGGCGGCTGTTTTTATGATATACATGAAAATCTTTTTCTCACACCGCTGCTTTTATGGCTCTTTTATTTCTATGAAAAGAAAAAATGGCCCTTGTTCTGGGTATTCGTTTTGCTGGTCCTTTCCGTCAAAGAGGATGCGGCGATTTATATCGCCTGCATCGGCCTGTATCTGCTGATTTGTCGTAAGGAATGGATCCGGGGACCGATCCTTTTCGTGGGGGCGGCAGGCTACTTTCTGGGAGCGTACGCGTATTTACAATCCCAAGAATATGGCTCCCTTCTCAGCAGTCATTTTAACAGTCTGATGACCGATCCATCCGGGGGGCCTTTCAATATTGTTCGCACCCTTCTGCTCGATCCGGGATATATGTTCAGTATGGTTTTCAAAGATGAAAAGCTGCTGTATCTGATTACGATGCTACTGCCCGTCGCCTGCATTCCCCTGTTCAACAAGCGCCTTTCTCAGTTGGTGCTTCTCCTACCCTTTCTGGTCATCAACCTGTTGTCCGATTATCCTTACCATCATAGCCTGTATTTTCAGTATGGATTCGCCGCCGTCGCCTTGTTTTTCTATCTGACGGTGCGCAACATCGCCGTATTCGATGTCTCAAAACGCCAAAAAATTCTTCCTTTTGCAGTGATCGCAACTACGGTCCTTTTTCTATCCACCATGAGCAACCAAACCCTCTATCTACAGCGCGCTATTGAAAACCAAGAGGTTAATCAAAAACTCGACAGTTATTTGGAGTCCATTCCAGAGGATGCATCGGTTACGGCTTCGGGGTATTTTACGCCCAAACTCTCAAAAAGGCGCATCCTGTATCATTATCCTGCCAATCATCAAACCGAGTACGTGGTCTTGGACTTGCGTTCGGTCAGAGAGCCGGGCGGCGAACCGGCCATAGCCGAATTGGAGAAGCAAGGATATGTCCGTATTTCCTATGAAGAGGGCCTGATCGCTATCCTTCAAAACACGGATTACGCCGACTCAGAACAATTCTAAACAACCCGGCCGGGGCTCAAAAGCCCCGGCCGGGTTGTTTAGAATGACGGTCGAATGCTTGTTTTTATGAAAATAAAGGCTGTAATTGTATGCCGTTCATAGCAGCTTCCATGGTATCCGGAATTCGGGCAAAATCCGCCACAAGAGAATTGGGTTTGTTCACCGCGTCGTCTTGACTCATCGGCACGAAATAGATATATTTCGTGTTTTTAAGCAGGGCAATATTGCGCATGGAAGCTCCCAGCGCATCGTTGGTCGAAACCGCCAGCACCACCGGCCGGCTGCGCCGCAGATGGGATTTAACTGCAAGAGAGACCGGGGTGTCGCTCAGACCGTTGGCCAAGCGTCCCAGCGTGGTGCCTGTACAGGGAGCGACAACCACGATATCGAAAAGGCCCTTAGGCCCAATCGGTTCTACCTCTGTGAGCGTGGTCATGGGTTCCCGGCCGGTCAGTTCAACGAGCCGGCGGCGAAAATCCTCCGCCTTTCCAAATCGGGTATCCAGGGAGAAGGCGTTGAAAGATAAAATAGGGGTAATCTCCATGCCCGCCTTCACCAGCTCTTTGATCTGATTGATGACTCGGTCAAATGTACAAAACGAACCGGACATCGCAAATCCAACGGATAGCGGCATCATCGGGCTCCCTCCTTTACCATGTTGAGTATCGTCTTCTTGATAATTGCTCCGGCCGTTTTCGGAGCTACCCTCCCCGGCAGGGAGAGCGCCCAAATGGTTTTGATCTGCAATTCGGCTGCGGCGTTGAAATCCACACCGCCCGGTCTGGAAGCCAAATCAATCAATAAGGTCTCCTTATCCATTTCTTTCAGGATATCTCGTCCAAACAGCAGAACCGGCACCGTATTGAAAATCACGTCGAAATCTCCGGCTTCCGCAAGATTGTCGATTTCCAACGTATCACACCCCGCCGCTTTAGCCCAGGCAAGGTCCGCAAATTTACGGGCTGCCACCGTCACGTGCGCCCCCAGCGAAATCAGGCGCTTGGACAGGGTGCGTCCTACCCTTCCGTATCCAGTGACGAGGCATTTCGACCCGTCGATCGTGATCGGCAATTCTTCCATGGCCAGTTGAATCGCACCCTCCGCAGTCGGAACAGCGTTCATGACGGCTAGCTCCTCACGCTGTAGATAGTCTGAAATGGTCAGTCCACGACACTCCGCCTCTTTTCGCACCACCTCGGAGATCTTTCCTCCCACTAGGAATTGATCCGGAACCAGTCCGTTGAGCACCTGGTCAAGGGGAATGCGAATCCGAGAAAAGGGAGCATTGACTGTTGTTCCGTCGGTTGTCACCGGCAAAGGCAGGATTACGCAGTCCGCGAGTGTCACCGCCTGAGCCGGGTTGGTACAGCCCGTGACGCAGGGAGGAAGATCGGTGCCGTCAAATCCGGAGGTGATCACCTTATATCCGTCCGCTGCTAATAATCCGGCAAGATAGGCGGAGCGCAGATCTCCCCCTATTACCGCAAAGGTCTCTATGTTGCGCATATCCATACCCTCCATTATGTTTTCAGCCTATTCGGGTCTTACGTTCTATCCTATGACACTCCGTTTGGTTGTGTGAGTCCGCTGAAACACGAAATTTTAGCCGCTCTTCTCTCTTATTCCCAAAACATGTCCAAAGAGGGACCTATTTGTTTTTATCAAGATAAGAACATATGTTTGACAAGCGCATCTTATTGGGGTATACTGATTACAAATCACGAAAAGAGGGTAACGGTATGGCGCAGCTGCGATTTTCAAAGCCCTTGGAACGCCTGGAACTGCTCCGCCACATGCGGGAAGACGCACAATATGATGCGGCCTCCGCCTCTGATCCGGTAGCAGCCTGTCCTCCCGGTTTTCTGAGCGGAGGAAGCCGCGCAAAAGCGCCGCTACCCAAAGTTCCCAAAGTATTTCTCTCCAATTGCTGCGCTTTCAACTGTTCCTATTGTGGCTGCCGGGCGAGCAACGGGGATAAAATCCGCTATTGCAATCAACCGCGGGAGATGGCGCGTATCGCGGTGGACGAAGCGGTACGGAACCGCCATGGTGTGTTTTTGACATCCGCTGTATATAAAAACGCCGATTATACGGAGGAACTCATCGTTGAAACCTTGCGATATATGCGAGAGGAACTCCATTATCCAGGCTATATCCATGCCAAGGTGATGCCCGGGACCGATCCCTTTCTGATCGAGAAAGCCGGACGCTACGCGAACCGGCTGAGTGTCAATATTGAAGTGGCGAAAAGCGAGGGTTATGCTCGAATCGCCAAACAAAAAAATCGGGATAATATCCTATCTCCCATGGCAACAATCAGCCGTTTAATTCAGTCGGCAAAACAGGAAAAAAGCCGTTTTAAGCCGTCGTTCGCCACTTCCCAGACCACCCAGCTCATGGCCGGAAGTACCGGCGAAGATGACCGGACCATCCTGACCCTGTCCCATGCCCTGTACCAAAAATACCATCTTGGGCGGGTATATTACACAGCCTTTCAATACCGTCATCCCGCTGCCGGTTACAATCTGCCGCTGGTCTCCACCCCGATCTGGCGGGTCGGGCGGTTATATCAAGCCGACCGGCTGGTTCAGTTATACGGTTTCACTCCGGATGAAATTCTGCCGCCAGAACACAGCAACCTGTCCTTGGATCTGGATCCTAAAACCGATTGGGCCCTGCGAAACCCGCATTTCTTCCCCGTCGAGATCAACCGTGCACCCTATGAAACCTTGGTACGGGTACCGGGGATTGGCGATGTTTACGCCAAGCGGATTTTACAGGCCAGACGGCTCGGGAGACTAGACCGAAACGCGCTGCTCCGTCTGGGAATCCCGGTCAGGAAATGTCTTTATTTCATCACCTGCGCAGGACTATATGAAGGCGGGCGGATGCTCGACCATCCCGACATCCTCCGAGCCCGATTGGCGGGCACATCCGCCCCTGTTTACGAACAACTGTGTTTTGAGGACTGTATGCCGAATCCGGCCGTATAAAATGGACATCTGCAGGTATGACGCGTCGTGCAGAACCGGTTTTGCTTTGGGCGGAGGAAATGGGCATGATCTATCTCTCATTTTCTATCCGACATTATGGATCTGTATTTGGATGACAGATGACAGAAACAAGTTTTCAAAGATCAAGAAACGAGCCTGTATCCGGCCCTGGCTACCGGATACAGGCTCGTTCAATAAGCGGACAAACGGCCAATCAGAGGTTTGGCCTCTGTTCCATGTGTTTGAGGAGCGTCCGTTCTATGAGAACGGAAAAAGGCGGAATATACCATTTGGCAATTCATCTTCATGAAAGAGAGAGCATGTCACGGAAAGCCGGCATGCAGACAGATGGAGAAACGACCTCGCCCCCGGCAACGCAGCTATATCCACCGAGTTATGGCGTCAGATTAAGGACGTACTCCAGTTCGGCCAGGGATTCCACAATCAGATCCGGAGGCGTTTGAGAAACTACTGCTTCTTTGAGCGATGCTTCTCCCGTGAGAACAAGAATGGACGTGACGGGTGTCTGATGCGCCAAAGCAATATCGGTATATAACCGATCGCCGATTACAGCCAGCTCCTCCGGCCGAAAACCCGTCTCCTCTAAAATAAATTCGAGTGTATGCCGGGTCGGCTTACCAAAAAACTCTGGTGAGACTCCTGTGGAGGCTTCGATCACTTTGGCTAAAGAACCGCAGTCCGGCATCCATCCCCCATTCTCCACCGGGCAGTTCCAATCCGGGTTGACGCCGTAAAACGCGGCGCCGGCACGTACGGCGTCACATGCCGCCCAAATGTCTTTATAGGTAATGTCCGTATCGAAACCCAGTACGACAGCATCGGGACGAGCATCGGTATTGACCTGAAACCCGGCTTCGCGAAAGTCCTGAAGAAGGCATTGGGTGCCCAGTACCATCATACGACCTCCGGGATACCGATCCTTCAAGATCCGAATCGCAACCTGATTGGAGATGTACATCCATTCGGGTGGGATCTCAATCCCCATACGGGCCAGCTTATCCAAATAGGCTTGGCGGTTCTTTGAGGAATTATTGGTAAAAAAGCGGTATGTTCGTCCGGTTTTTAGCACCGCGTTTAAAAACGGCTTTGTAAAGTCAAACAACTTGTCGCCCAGATAGATCGTACCGTCCATATCCAGTAAAAAGCAACGAATGTCCCGCAAACGGTCCGCTATTTCACTATTCGTCATCTTATCACCTGCTACTTATGAAATAGGTAAGCCTACCGCTTTAATAAAAATGGGCCGTGTACCAAGGCGTATTCCTTACCACACCAAACAAGAGAAATAGAATCAGAAGCAGTAGCCATGACCGTTTGTGCCAATCGATATGAAGCGGGCGCCATTCTTTCAAAAATGACCGGATAAAAAACCAGATGAAAAAAATCGGCGTTACGACTGCCGCCAAAAAGAAAAAAGGGTTAAAAGAAAAGGAGAACCAGACTATGGAAAACAAAACATTTATGACTGTTGAAGAAGTAGCAGCGGAAATGTCCGTGTCAAAATCCTATGCGTATAAGATTGTAAAGCAGCTGAACGCAGAACTGCAGAAGATGGGATATCTGACTGTGGCAGGAAGGGTAAACACCAATTATTTCCGTAAAAAAGTATGTTACAGCGAGTAGAGAGGAGTGATTAGATGGCTGTATATAAGGATAATGCCACCGGAAAGTGGCGAGTAGTCTTCCGCTATACCGATTGGACGGGAGAACGGAAGCAGACACAGAAAAGAGGCTTTGTGACCAAGCGAGAAGCCCAGATGTGGGAGCATGAGCAGATGGTAAAGTCACAGTCAAAGCTGGATATGACATTTGGCAGCTTCTTTGAAATTTACGAAGTTGATAAAAAACAGTGTGTAAAGGAAAATACGTGGGAATCGAAGAGCCACATTATCCGAACCAAGATACATCCATATTTTGGAAAACGTAAAATTGCTGAGATTGAAGCAAAAGATGTCATTGCCTGGCAGAATGAACTGCTGTCATATAAGGATGAGAAAGGGGAAGGGTACGCACCGACTTATCTGAAAACCATTCACGCACAGCTGTCAGCGATTTTCAATCACGCTGTGCGCTATTATGAATTGTGCTCCAATCCTGCGGCAAAGGTGGGAAATATGGGGAGCGAGGAACACAAAGAAATGCTGTTTTGGACGAGAGAGGAATATAAGCAATTTGCCGATGAAATGATGGATAAGCCCTTATCCTTTTACGCTTTTGAAATGCTCTATTGGTGCGGTATCCGTGAAGGCGAATTATTAGCCCTGACCGCCTGTCATGCTGGAACATGGGATTGAGTGGGAGAAGAAAGGCACACATGAAAAGCAT
>USDZ01000008.1 GCA_900553525.1 uncultured Oscillospiraceae bacterium | reverse complement strand
GGTATCGTCGCCGGGAAAGCAGTGTGGAAGAAGCTCTCATCGAGATGTACCTGGCAGGCGTGTCCGTCCGGCGCGTGGAGGACATTACGGAGGCACTGTGGGGCAGCAAGGTATCTCCCGCCACCATTAGTGAACTGAACAAAAAGGCATATGTCCACATTGAGGACTGGCGCAATCGTCCCCTGCAAGGTGGGCGCTATCCATATGTCTATGTGGATGGGATCTATCTACGCCGAAATTGGGGCGGAGAGTTTGAAAATGTGGCCATTCTGGTGGCGATTGCGGTGAATGAGGACGGATACCGTGAGGTTCTTGGTGCCGCAGAGGGCATGAAGGAGGACAAGGCAAGCTGGGTTAGCTTCTTTCAATGGCTGCGCGGCCGGGGTCTGGACGGCGTGAAACTCATCGTTGGAGACAAGTGTCTTGGTATGCTGGAGGCCGTGGGAGAAGTATTCCCCGAAGCCAAGTACCAGCGGTGTACGGTCCGCTTTTACCGTAATGTGTTCTCGGTGACGCCGCGCTCCAAGGTGAAACTGGTAGCAAAAATGCTCAAGGCGATCCATGCCCAAGAGAGCAAGAAAGCCGCCAGAGAAAAAGCGAAAGCCGTGGTGGAGGAACTGCGCTCCATGAAGCTGAAGGAGGCCGCTAAAAAAGTGGAGGATGGCATTGAGGAAACGTTGACCTACTGCGATTTCCCCAGTGAACACTGGACTCGTATCCGGACCAACAATGTCATGGAACGGCTCAACCGGGAGATCCGCCGCAGAACCCGTGTGGTGGGCAGTTTCCCGGATGGTAACTCTGCCCTCATGCTGGTCTGTGCCCGGCTGCGCCATGTGGCCGGCACCCAGTGGGGCAACAAGAAGTACATGAACATGAAGCACCTGGAGGCTGCACTTGAGGACGCCTCCATTGCTGGCTGACTTCATTCATCCCGGACCCTGCAAACCTATTTGCGAAAATTCCTTGACACTACCCGGGTGTGGAGGAAATAAGTGAAGATATCTGTAAAACGACAACTCGGGTACAATCGATGACAATACTTTTGACAATGCAAAATGCAATAAGATCGTTAATTATTTACACATTGAATATTGAAATAAACTAAAAGCACATTAGATTCAGCCAGGCTCTATTTCATTTCGGTTTGCCGGTTCTTTACATCTACCGTTTTCCCCTAAGCTCCTGACACCGTACCGATTGTCTTACCACGTATTTTTCAAACCTTCGCTACGGCACTGCATCATTATTAGGCGCTGCTTTGTCTATCGTTATATGATCCCGATACGCTTCCACTCGAAAAGTACACCGGGATCGTTTTTTTGAGGATTGTATGCGTCGTGCCCGAGAATATGGGCTCGGTCCCGCTGTATGGCGGGATAACGGTAAAGAATATCATCGAGCAGAAGCCCAAGGGCGGCATACTGCTCGTCGGTGAAACCGATCCAATCTGGATTCAGAGAGGCATACTCTTCTTCCGTTACATATATACGCATTTCTTCCTGTGTTCCCATACCCAGCAGTTCAATGCCGATGGCGTATTGATTCATCCGATTGGTATAGCGTTCATCCTGTCCCCAGGTTCCTTTACCAGCGTGCCAGGCGGCCCGTTCTTCCGGAATTAGACGATAAATCTGTCCCTGCCGGTCGATTATATAGTGGGTCGAGACTCCCCCATCCAGGAGAGTTTTTCGGCAGCTCTCCATATCATAAGGGTCGGACGGATTGGTGACCAGTGCGCTCATGAAATGAATAACCACATGGGAAATCTCCTCTTCCCGTTGACTGGAATACGTCTCCACCGGAAGCAAATTTTCCAGGATCACCGGTTCCGGCGGGCGCTTCGAATCCGTCGAACCCGATCCACTCAAAAGCGGAGGCAAATCGGATGCGGTATCGGAACTGGTCGCCACGGATTTACCCCCATGGCAGCCTGTAGACAGCAGAAGGAATGCCGGCAAAATCAAAGAGAAAAGAGTTTTGGTTCGCATATCACTTTCCCCCCTTGAGCCGTAATGACTTTTATTATTGCTTAGATAACCAACAAATTTCCATCTTTATGCGCTTTTTTCGTGACGAAGCAAAACCAGCGTTTTCGTTTACCGCCATTTCGATAGAGAAGGGACAATTCTCTATTGGAGAAACCCTTCTATGATTTTATTTTCGGCCTCCTGTTCGGTCATACCCAGAGTTTGCAATTTCAAAATCTGTTCGCCGGCGATCTTTCCAATAGCCGCCTCATGGATCAACTCCGCATCGGCATGGTGAGCACACAGTTTCGGTGACGCATCGACGATTGCGTTCCCGTCTATGATAGCGTCGCATTCAGAATGACCGCTACAGGGAGCGTTTCCGACAATGGTGGAGGTATAGACCTGTCGGGATGTATCCCGAGCGACCGAACGGGATACAATGTCCGCCCCAGCCCCTTCACCATTCAGATCGACTTCAAACTGGGTATCGGCCGTTTGATCTTTTTCTGTAAGGATACGTTCCCGAATCCGAAGCTTGGCTCCGGCCGCAACCGTTGCTCTGGTTGTCCGCATAGTCCGGTCCACGCCACCGATCTGCGCCGAATCCATTTCCAGTACCGCCTGCTCGGCCAGGTATATTTCGGTGACGGGGTCAATGCTCCGGATCCCCTCCCCTGTACCGGTTCCAATGTGTTTTTCAATATATTTTACATGTGCGCCCGGTTCCAGGAAGAAACGGTGAATCCCGTTGTGCCGTGCCGGTTCTCCGGTCTCGGTGTGGACGCCGCATCCCGCCACGATGGTGACATCGGCGTTCTGGCCCACATAAAAATCGTTATACACCAGGTCATCGATGTCTCCATGCGTGACACAGGCCGGAATGGATACCGTTTCCCCCTTGGTATCGGCCTGAATATAGATATCCAATCCCGGTTTATCGGTTTTGTTCTCAATTCGAATAGATTTACTGGACTGCCGTCCTACACAGCAGCCGTCCTCCCGTATATTGTAAGCCCCTTGAAACGATCCCGTCCAGTCCGAAACGAGCTTCAGAAGTGTCTGTGTAATATTATTCACGAAACAAAGCCTCCTCTCGGCAACAAGCGGTATGAACGCCGCCGGATGTCAGCACGCCCGCCATCATATCTTCTCTTGAACCCTGTTCCTGAATCGTTCCATTGGACAGCAGTACAATTTCATCCGCGATGCGTAAAATCCGCTCCTGATGAGATATGATGATCATGGCGCCTTTTAAATTTTCATGCATTTTTTGAAATACAGCAATGAGGTTTTTAAAACTCCACAGATCAATTCCCGCTTCTGGTTCGTCGAATATGGACATTCGGGTATGCCGTGCCAGCACGGTGGCAATTTCGATCCTTTTGATCTCACCGCCGGACAAGGTGGTGTTGGCCTCTCGATCCAGATAGTTTTTGGCACACAGCCCGACATTGCCCAGCATATCGCAGAGCCGTTTTTCACTCAGAGAATCTTCCGCAGCTATTTCCAACAACTGCCGCACGGTGATTCCTTTGAATCGAACTGGCTGTTGGAATGCGAAACCGATCCCTTTCCGCGCCCGTTCGGTCACATCGAGAGCCGTGATGTCTTCTCCGTCCAGCAGGATGCGTCCGGAAACCGGCTGCTCGATTCCCACTATCAGACGAGCGAGAGTCGTTTTGCCGCCGCCGTTTGGCCCGGTAAGCACAACCAGCTTGCCTTCTGGAACCGTCAAATTGAGATCTTTTAAAACCGGCTTTCCTTCAGGCGTATTCCAAGAGAGGTTCTGTAAACAAAGCATTTTGACACTCCTTTTGTCCTAATGGATTTTACACCAGCCGCAGTAGCAAGATTGGGCTCAATCATATCTTGTTTTCCTTTTTCAGTCGGTATCCGTGTATTCTCTTTTAAGAACACAGCACCATCTGTCAACGAGCAGCGGCCTGCGCAGGAAAAAGCTTTTCACAGGCCCCGCATACCAGGATTTCCAGGACCTGAGAATACGGCTCTCCGATGCTGTCACGATGGGAGACCGTCAATAGCAGCCCTTGAACGGTTGCAGCCGCAAGATCCAGTCCTACCGCTGGAATAAAACCGGTCTGTTCCAGCAATTTGTGGATATGCACGGCGTCGCTGTGGTAACGGCCTTTCAATATTTCATCCGGAACTTTCCGTAAAATATAAGGGACATCTCTCTCCATAAAAGCCATCATACCGGTCTCTTCCATAGCGGAACAAGCCGCCAGCACCGCTTTGGAAACACGGTCCGCCGGGGATAGGGAGGCGGCTTCGGCCAAAACTTGTTCGGCGACTCCGTAAATCTCCGTATGCAGTTGCTCCAGTACGTCGAGAAAGATGCATTCTTTGGAAGCATAAAACTGATAAAACGCGCCTTTTGAAATATCCGCTGCTTCCACGAGCTGATCGACGGTTGTCTTTCGCACGCCCAGAGTGGCGGCACACTGACGTGCAGTCTCAAGCAGTTTTCGCCGAATCGCGGTTCTTTCTTCTTGCGTAAACGCCATCGCCGTCAGCCCCCAAACCGTATGACTTATTTAGTAATCCGGTCATATTATAAATGGACATACACGGCTTGTCAAGGTATACGACAAACCGGGCATCTCCTCAAAAAGAAAACGACAGGCAAGAAGCCTGCCGCTTTGGTGGATGAGGAAGGGGGATATCCCGCAGAACGCGGCATAGGCCGCGACCATTTGCCGCGGCGAAGCCGTTTTGTTATTTCTATTCTATGTAATTTTCCTTTTTGATGCCAAACAGACGGCGCAGCAATCCTCCAAATACCTTCGGACTCTTGACGATCACGATTTTCATACAGAAGCCCCCTTCAATTTTTTACCAGCGAAACGCCTGTCAGCACCAGGGCCGCCGCGACAAATATCAGGATGAGTTTGGGCGGACAAATCGTGGCGACAAGCAACCCGGCCCCAAAAGCCGCACAATGGCTGCCAGCACCGCAACATCGTCTATTTCTCATAATAACACCGTCCCCTCGCCTGATGTATCACGGGCTATCCGTGCTTACAATATCAGCATATTCGGGAACGGCGAAATGGTGCTAATCTTTTGATAAAAAAATCAACAAAACTCCGGTTTCGAAAGAAATTTCGGCTGGGAGAAGGCATTTTTGAACCGGATCGCACAAAAATTCATTGCTGACGCCGAGTGTATTGTCTGGCGTAAGCGACGCGTTGTTCAAAGGATAGTATGCCTGGCGCTCAGTCAGACCTGTCACCTCTCCGGCATAGGGAAACAGGGAAAATTTGTATCCCTCCTCGGGCTCAATTCGATAAGAACCGGGAAGCATCATCCACACCCGGTTGTGTTCATCAGCCATGACCGCGTGGGCTCCATGCAGCAATAAATAATACAAAACAGCCAGGTTTGCCATAGTGTGGTCCAGACGGCCTCCGGTTCCTCCGAGCAGCAGAAATTCCCGAAATCCGCGCCGCAGTCCTTCCATGGCCGCGGCCATGGTGTCAGTCCAATCTTTTTCAACCGGCAGGCGGACAACTTCTGTATCCTCCGCCGTCACTCGAAGAGGAAGAGAATCAAAATCCGCTACCAGTAGGGATACCGAAACGCCGAGTTCCTGAGCAAGCGTCCATCCTCCATCTGCCGCGACAAACCAGTCGTCCGGACGAAGAAGGGAGCGCAGACATGACGGGTCCTCAACCGGGCCGGCCGACAAAATCACACAGCGGCTCACTTTTTTCTCCACTCTTTCCACTCTTTCACTTCTCGAAACATGGCTCGATAGCTTTCCAGGCGGGACGAGGCGATTTCCCCCTCGCGCACGGCTTGATCTAAAGCGCATCCATCCTCGCCCATATGGGTGCAGGAGCCGTAGCGGCATTGACCGAAGTAATCACCAAATTCCCGGAAGCATCCGGGCAGTTCTTCTTTCAAAATGATTTGTGTGCGTTCGAGTTCAATGGATGAAAATCCCGGCGTATCGGCGATATACCCGCCGTCCGGCTGTCGAAAAAGCGCTGTCGTGCGAGTCGTATGCCGGCCACGTCCCAGCTTTTTACTGGTTTCGCCCGTTTCCTGTGACAGACGAGGATCAATCCGATTGAGCAGACTGGATTTTCCCACTCCCGAATTGCCCGCAAAGGCCGATATCTTGCCCAATAAGGCGCGCTTAAGCGGTTCAATTGATTCCGGTTCATGAAGTGAAATCACAAAAACGGGGAAGCCGGCCTGATGATAAATATACTCCAGTCCGTCAGGCGTCTTTAAATCGGCTTTCGTGATGGCCACTATCGGTTGAATTCCATTTTTCTCCGCCAAGGCGATCATTTTGTCGATTACGAGAGTATTAGGGCTTGGATCCGCTACAGAAGCCACCACGACCAACTGATCCAAATTTGCAACGGGCGGCCGCACCAGAACATTACGGCGTGTCTTCAGGGTTTCGATCACGCCTGTCCCATCCTCACCGATACGAAAAATAACCCGGTCCCCGGCAACGGGACTCCGATTATCCTTGCGGAACAACCCTCTCGCCCGACAGGTATAGACCGCATCGGCGGCTTCCACCATATAGAAACCGCCGACACCTTGTAAAATCAGACCATCCAGTTGTTCCATGGAGCCCATGAAAGCGGCTGCCTCCTTGAAACAGATCAATCTTCAAGCCACCAGTCCGGTGTGCTCACCGGGTCGTCCGGCTCGGAAGTCGCGGAACTGCCAGAAGACTCCAACACATCCCGATTGAGGGAAATCTGGGTTGCCCTTCCCGTTGTGCCGTCCACCATATACTCTGCATATTGTCTGTATTCCGTCGATCCAGACCTGGCGACATGGATGGTGACTCGATAAGAGGCTTTCTGCTCCGTAAAGGGGATCGTAACGGACTTTTTTACACTGGGAAGGAAACCTTTGAGATTGGTATAATCCGATCCGGTCTGTTCGGTCCCGTCGATATATACCCTCAGGTCAATACCATAATCGACATCAGGCAACGGAACCGTCAAACTGAGATCTCGATAACCCGTACTCACTGTCAAAACGACCTCGCTGCCGGGCTTGGCCATCGTATCACCGGCTGGACTTTGGGAAATAACCGTGCCGGCCGCATACGTGGGATGGTTTTCATATACGATTTTGGCTCTGTCCACAACAAAGCCTTTTTCCGACAAACGCTGGATAGCCTGCTCCAAAGACGTTTCCTTAATATTCGGGACGCTTTCATCCGGTACTGGCTCTTCCCCAGTGCTGACCACGATGGTTACTGTACTACCCTCCACCAGCTCATCTGGATAGGAAACCGGCAGAGTTTTAATGACAAAATCTTTTTGAACCTCATCACTGGACAACAGCGAAATGACAACCTCAAAACCGGCATTTCTCAGTTGTTCGCGGGCGGTATCCTGGTGCTGCCCGGCAACATTGGGAACCGGAACCATCTTCGGGCCATTGCTAATTGTTAATTGGATGGTAGGTTTGTTTGCCATTTTGAATGTTGAGCCAGCGGAGGGATCCTGCCTGAGAACCGTTCCCTTGGGAGAAGAGTCGTACATATAAATGGGTTCGGCAAAGTCAAATAGGGCAATCCATTCGGGATTATTGGTGATCTGTTCATCGTAATTGAGACCCGTAAAGGTCGGAATAACCCCTTCTTCCCCGCTATTGCCTTTTGGAAAGATGAGCTGAACGGCCACGATCGCCACAAAAATCAACGCCACCAGAACAAACGCGCCCGCGATTGCCATGAGTATTGGAAGGACGGGAGGCCCCTTGCGTTCCTCTTCCTCGTCTTCCTCATCCTCTTGCGTCTCCGGCTCTTCCTTGGTCAGAGGTTCTCCCTTTACCTTGGTGATCGCCTCTACAAACCGGGTGGGCGTTTCATCCTTGAAATAGGTATATTCAAAATGAATGCTGGGATTGCGTTTGAATTCCTCAATATCCTGAAGCATTTCGGCGGCCGATTGATAACGCTTCGACGGATCTTTCTGCATGGCCTTGATGGTGATTTCCTCAAGGCCCTCCGGGATAGAGGGGTTGATATCCCGAGGCATTTTGGGCTCGGATTGCAGCTGCATAATGGCCACCGACACCGCGTTGTCCGCCTCGAAAGGCAGACGGCCCGTCAGCATCTCGTACAACATGACCCCCACGGAATAAATATCCGCCTTTTCATCGGTAATCTCCCCACGAGCCTGCTCCGGACTGATATAATGCACCGAGCCGATGGCCTTGTCGGTGGCACTGGTGGCCCGGATATCCTGCCTGGAAAACCGTGCGATGCCAAAATCTGTAACCTTGATGGTACCGTCCGGTAAAAGCATGATATTCTGCGGCTTAATGTCGCGATGCACGATGCCCTTGTCGTGGGCGTGCTGAAGCGCCCGGAGGATCTGCACCGTAAAATGAACCGCTTCCTTCCATTTGATATCCTGCTGTTGTTCAATATACTCTTTGAGTGTGATGCCGTCGATGTATTCCATCACAATATATTGTAGTCGCGCCCCAAAGCTGACATCGTATACTTTGACGATATTGGGATGAGAGAGAATGGCGATTGCCTTGGATTCATTTTTAAAACGGCGGGTAAACTCCTCGTTGGCCAGAAACTCGTCTTTCAGGATTTTGATCGCAACCACACGGTCATCGATGGTGTCGTAGGCTTTATAGACATAAGCCATACCGCCTACCCCGATAATTTCCTTGATTTCGTAACGACCATCCAGTCGTTTGCCGATATACTTATCCATGCCAAGACCATTCCTTTCGAAGTAGCTGGGAGTCGTTGAGATCCTATATATTTCCGGACTTCACCTGAAAATAAAATGGCCACCCGCCGGAAAGCCGGATTGCGCAAGCGTTGTGACGATCTCACTCCTAGATTACCATCAACACGATCCTTAGGTACACGCGAACACCACAGCCGTAATGTTATCGCTTCCGCCCGCCATATTGGCGGCCGAAATGAGGGCGCCCGGCGTGTCTTCCCATTCGGATCTGCGTACAATGGCATATATATCATCGGTCTCAACCATATTGGTCAGACCGTCTGTACAAAGAAGCAGAATGTCGTCTCCTGAAAAATCAACGGCATTGAACTCGCATTCCACATTCTCCTCTACCCCAAGGGCCCGAGTAAGAAAATGCTTGCGCGGATGGTTTTTTGCCTCATTTTGCGTGAGTTGGCCCTTTTCTACCATGGCCTGAACCACCGAATGGTCCGAGGTTATTTGTTCAAACCCGTCTGACGTGGCCATATACGCTCGACTGTCTCCCACATGGGCGATATAGGCTTTATTATCTCCGGCTACCACCGCCACTACGGTCGTACCCATTCCCCGTAAATCTAAATTTTCAGCAGCGGCATCAAATATTTCGATATTGGCGGCGGAGACAGCGGACTCGAGCATACGCCGCAGAGCGGTTTCGGTCATTCCGTCCCGATATACGTCTACAATCCGGTCGGCAATCACTTTGATCGCCATCGCACTGGCCACGTTACCACCGTTGGCCCCCCCCATGCCGTCACAGACAACTGCAAAGCAAGTGGTATCCGATAGTTCTCCGCAAACAAAAGCATCCTGATTGGTCGGCCGCACACGGCCGGTATCGCTTTTGCCGGTGACTTTCACCGCTGTATCCCCCTTTCCGCATCGGATGTGCTCTCCTCGTTCCGTCCCCGCAGCTGGCCACAGGAGGCAAGAATATCGGCGCCAAGGGTTCGCCGCACCGTTACATTCATTCCGCGCTTAGACAAAACGGAGCAAAACGCCCTCTGCCTTTCTCGGGTACTCCGACCAAGGCCGCTGCCCTTGACTTCGTTTGCCGGGATAAGATTGATATGACAGAGATCTCCCCGTAACCGCCGTACCAGTTCCTCTGCACACTCGTCACTGTCATTCACCCCGCCGATAAGAGCGTATTCATAGGAAACCCGTCTGCCTGTAACATCGCTGTATTCCCGACAAGCATCCAGCAACTCTTCGATCGGATAGCGACGGTTGACCGGCATCAGACGGGAACGGATAGCGTTATTCGGTGCATGCAGAGATACCGAAAGGGTCAGTTGAAGGCGCTCCTTCAGCAAACGGCGGATACCATCAACCAGACCACAGGTGGAGAGCGAAACATGGCGCAGCCCGATCTGAATTCCGCCCGGACGGCCCAGGTCCTTTAAAAAACATAAGACGTTGTCGTAATTATCCAGCGGCTCCCCCATCCCCATTAGGACAACAGAGGAAACGCGGATCCCATGATCCGCCTGTGCTGCCGAGATCTGAGCCAGCATTTCGGATGGGGTTAGGTTTCGGGAAAAGCCACCCATGCCTGTTGCACAAAACGCGCATCCCATCCGACATCCCACCTGAGTGGAGAGGCATTGAGACCAGCCATGCCGATACTGCATGAGGACCGATTCCACACACTCTCCATCCGCGAGCTCAAACAAATACTTCACTGTACCGTCTAACCTGGACACCAATTTTTTCCGAATGAAGACGCCCGGTATTGTGTAGTGTGCTTCCAACTGTTTCTTTAGTGCAACAGGAAGATTTTTCATATTCTGAAAGGACTCACAGCCGTTGTCCAGCCAGGACAAAATTTGAGCTGCGCGAAAGGTGGGATATCCCCACTCCGTCATGAGGATGCGGAGTTCCTCTTCTGAGAGATTCCGGATATCACAGATGCTCACGCATCCACCCCGTTTCGAACGAAACCGGCTATAAAGAAGCCGTCTGTTTGATGTATATGTGGAAATAAAGTGATATACCAATGTGGCGGAAGTCCTGCCGCCTGAAAACAGGCGGACAGCGGTAAAATTCGCGGCACAAATTGAGGGTTTTCCGTCAAAAAGCGGTTGACCACCTGTTCGTTCTCTTCCTTACGCAAGGTGCAGGTGGAATATTGCAACACGCCCCCGGGCCTGACCATTTCCGATGACTTCTTCAGGATGGCATACTGTGTCTCCGGCAGTTTGTCCAAGGAAGCCAGTGGTTTATATCGGATTTCGGGACGGCGCCGGATCACGCCGAGCCCAGAACAAGGAACATCGCACATCACCCGGTCAAACGACTGCCGCCATTCTTCGGGACAAGGGGTGCTCGCATCTCTCACACCAGTGCGCAAGATCCGAATTCCGAGATCGCTGGCACGCCGTTCCATCGCTTCACATTTAAAGGCATGGACATCTCCGGCATAAAGAGTTCCCTGATTTTCCATATATTGTGCAACTGTAAAACTCTTTCCACCCGGAGCGGCACAAACATCGGCAATTTTCTCACCGGGTCTGGCATCGAGTGCCAAGCAGGCCCATTGGGATGCTATATCCTGATAATAATAACAGTTTGTAGCCTTTGATTCAAGTTTTTTGAGTAAAGAAGAGCATTTCAAACGAAAACATGCCGGCAAATCGCGGCAAGTTTGGTAATTAATGCCGTTCTTTTGCAACAAGGCAGCAAAAGCATTCGGAGACGTACAGAGGGTATTTATCCGCAATACCGTATCCGGCGTCTCATTGAGGGAGCCAAGCATCCCCTGTACCAACTCGGATCCGTAAGCGGCCGTCCACATGCGGATCAGTTCCCGAGGGCAGGAATATCGAATGTCGTCTCCAGCCTGTCCTTCCGGCAAAGCATCCAATAGCTCCCGCCCCTGCCGAGCAACCTGACGCAGCACCGCGTTGACAAAACCCGACGCATGGGCTTGCCTCATGACCTTTGCACAACGGACGGATTCGTTCACAGCTGCGGACGGAGGAACCCGATCCATAAACAAAATCTGATAACTCCCCACCCGCAGAATATCGAGTACGATCGGATGGCATTTTGACAGAGGAAGGCGGGAACAACGTTCCAAAACATAATCCAGGGTCATTTGACGTTCGAGTACCCCATAAAACAGCCGTGAGACAAAAGCATGATCCTTTGGATCCAGGTCCCCTCGGGACAACAGTCCATCCAGCAGAATGTTGGAGTACCCCTTATCCCGTCTGAGCCGTGTTAAAGTCCGGACAACCGCGGTGCGTGAATCCAGCGGCATCAGCGGTTCCTCCTGCCTCGACCACCAAACAGGATGATCAGCCGTATCAAACTCATCAAAGAGACAAACAGGGCGGCCACATAGGTCATCGCGGCAGCGGAGAGGACACGTCTCGCCCCTTCCAGCTCTTCTGAGGTTAGAAGTCCGCCGTCTCCCAATGCTTTAAGAGCACGGGAACTCGCATTGAATTCGACCGGCAGGGTTAAAAGCTGAAACACAACTGACAAACCAAAGAAGGCGACACCGGCGACGGTCAACCATTCGATCAATGTGATCAAACCGATCAAAATCATATACGGGGAAAGCGTGGTGGCAAATTGCGTTGCCGGTAGGATCGCACTGCGAATTTTAATTGGCCCGTATCCCTTTTCATACTGCAGAGCATGGCCGGTTTCATGTGCGGCAACCCCTATGGCGGCGATGGATCGCACTCCATATACCGTTTCCGATAAGCAGATGACATTGGAGCGTGGATCATAGTGATCGGTCATAGAGCCTTTTACCTGTTCAAGCGGCACATGGATATCGTTTTGACGTTGGATATTCAGCGAGGCTTCGGCTCCGGATAACCCGGAACGGGTGCCGATCCGGCTATATTTTTTAAAAGTAGACTGTACTTTGATCTGAGCGAACAAAGCGATCAACAACGCCGGAACCACCAAAACCAAATACCAATAGTCGATCCAAAACACGGCGTATCCCTCCCTTTTTATCTCTATCGCACCGGTTCCGTCAATACGGTTTCTCCCATTTTAACAGGATGCCCGCGGAAATAATCGGCGGCTGGCATACGTTTCGCACCCTCCGCTTGGATTTCCAGCAGTTCGAGAGAGGTATGATCCCCACAGGAAACTGTAAAGGGGTTCGTCTTGACAATAACTCCCGGTTCCACCGCTGTATTATCTCCCACCCGACTGCGGTGTACCTTTATGCGGCGTCCCCCCATCGTCATAGTGGCGATAGGCCAGGGATGAAGACCGCGTACCTGGTTGTGCAAAATCGAGGCCGGTTTTAACCAATCCAGGGGGGATAAGCTTTTATCAAGCAAAGGGGCATAAGTTGCGCCCTCCGCAGACTGAGGGACAGCTCGAAGAGAACCGGCTTCCAGTTCCCGCAGCGTACGAGAAAGAAGCATCGCCCCATCCTGCGCCAGCGCGTCGTACAGTTCCCCGGCCGTCATATCCGAGGGAATCGGGCGACAACAGGAGAGCAGCATATCCCCTGTGTCTAACCCCGCATCCATCCTCATAGTGGTCACACCGGTTTCTGTCTCACCGTTCAATACCGCCCACTGGATTGGAGCGGCTCCCCGATATTTTGGAAGCAGAGAGCCATGCACATTGATGCAGCCCATAGGAGGAAGGGAGAGAATCGCCTGCGGAAGAATTTTGCCGTAAGCCACCACAACGATCACCTGGGGGGCGGCGGCGGAAATGATTTCCACTGCCTCGTCGGTTTTTAGGCTGACCGGCTGATAAATCGGGAGCTCATGTGTTAAGGCTAACTCCTTTACGGGGGGAGACGTCAAACGATGCCCTCTTCCTTTCGGCTTATCTGCCTGTGTTACAACCAATGAAATATGGTGCCCCTCTTCTATTAAGGCACGCAGACAGGGAACGGCAAAATCCGGCGTCCCCATAAACACGATATTCATTTGGCTCTCTCCCCGATTAATATTCATCCGGGCCAAGCATCCGTATCACGTGCTGTTTGAAAACAATGCCGTCCAAATGGTCGTTTTCGTGACAGATACAGCGGGCCGATAAATCTTCTCCCGTAAAGGTAAACCAATTTCCGTGTCGATCTTGTGCTTTGAGCTTAACTTTTTTAGGACGTCGGACAATGCCGTATTCCCCGGGAAAAGAAAGACAGCCCTCAGGACCTTCCTGGGCCCCTTTGGTATCGACAATCTCCGGATTGACTACTTCCAGAATACCGTCGCCGAAATCCATGACAAAGACCCGACGAAGAACCCCCACCTGGGGAGCGGCCAGACCAACCCCTTCGGAATGATGCAGGGTATCCGCCAAATCGTCTAAAAGCTGTGAAAGTCTCTCGTCGAATTCCGTGACCGGACGGCAAACCTTATGAAGAGCCGGATCTCCATCCTTGAGAATATGACGCAGCGCCATATGTCAAACCTCCCTGAAAATAAAATATATGTGAGGCGTATCCCCTAAACCATATTACGTGGGATTCCTATTATAGCATACCTGCTGGATTGATGTCGACAAACAATGTTACGGATTTGCTCTCCGGAAGCTGTTGAAACTGTTGGAGCAAATCCCCCACCATTTTCCTCATATGGATAGTATTGACCGTTTTCATTAAAATCTTATAACGGAATTTTCCCGCCGCTTTGGATACAATCGCAGGGGTTGGATCTAGCACAATAACCGGCAAGGTGGAATAATCTTTGGTGACCGTCTCTTTTAATAGCTCTAAACAGCGGTGGGCCGCCTGCCGGACGAGGTCTTCGTTTACCCCGACGAATCCAAACAGGCACAAATCGGAAAAAGGGGGATACTTCATCATTTTTCTGGCGCCGATTTCCATGCGAAAAAATCCTTCATAATCCTGCCTGGCCGCTAAGTCGATCACATAGTTCTCCGGTGTATACGTCTGAATAACAGCCCGACCAGGGAGTTCCCGCCTTCCAGCCCGGCCAATCACCTGGGTCAAAAGAGAAAAGGTCGTTTCAAAGCAACGGAAATCATCCCCATATAAAGCTTGGTCAGCCGAGAGAACACCTACCAGTCCGACATGGGGAAAATCCAATCCCTTTGCCACCATCTGCGTACCGATCAGGATTTGGTATTTCCCCTGCGAAAAGTCTTGGAAGCATTTTTCATAAGCGAAACGGGACATAGTGGTATCCGTATCCATCCTCAGTACCGCCGCCTCCGGGAAGAGATCGGCTAGTTCTTGCTCCGCCCGCTGGGTACCCAGCCCAGAATACCGGATCCGATCCGATCCGCATTCTGGGCATGTCGACACGGGTTCCTGCATATGACCGCAATAATGACAGACAAGCAGGCCATTGGCCCGATGATACGTCATCGATATGCTGCAGGACGGACAGGTCATGACATATCCACAGGCTCGACAGGAAACAAACGTATTGTATCCCCGCCGGTTGAGCAGCAGGATCGCCTGGCGTCCGCTGTCGAGACAAGAATGGATCTCCACCTGCAATGGTTTGCTGAATATTGACCGGTCATCCTCTTGCCGCATATCCACCACCTCGACCTGGGGCAGCTGGACATCCCCAAATCGGTTGAGTATGGTGTGAAGAGAATATCGTCCCATTCGGGCGGCATAAAAACTCTCCAGGGAAGGCGTCGCGGATGTCAAAAGAAGCAGCGACTTATGCCAGGCGCAACGGAATTTAGCCACATCGCGAGCGTGGTACCGGGGAGACGATTCGGATTTATAGGTATGTTCCTGTTCTTCGTCCATGACGATCAAACCGATATTCGAACAGGGCGCGAAAACGGCTGAACGGGTTCCCACTACGATGCAGGCGTCTCCTCGTTTGATGCGTTTCCACTCATCCATCCGTTCCCCCACCGACAGCCCGCTGTGAAGAACAGCCACACGGCGTCCGTACCGGCTGATAAAAAGATTCAGGGTCTGCGGTGTCAGCGAAATTTCGGGAACCAAAACCAGTACTTGACGCCCGTCTTCCAGCACACGATCGATCAGGTTCATATACACCTGTGTTTTTCCAGAACCGGTCACACCATAAAGCAATGCGCAGGAGGCCTTTCCGGATCTATACCGTTCGAGCAGGCCGTCAAAAGCCATCTGCTGTTCAAGATTCAACGGCGTAGAGCAAATCTCCGGATTTTTTTCCGCAGTATTAGGCGAACGCAGTATCTCCTGATCGACATATAAAAGCAATCCTTTTTTCTCCAGAGCCGCCGGCACAGCCGTCGTGACACCAGTAAAATAACAAAGTTCCTTGATAGATGCGCTTCCCACCTGGGCCAGCAGAGAAAGTACGGCCTTTTGTTTGGCGGTGCAGGCCTTGCTGTTTTGATACTCGGCCGCTTCCTCTTCAGATACCGCGAGGCGGACCATGCGCACCGTCGCATCCCCTGCTACCCGGAAGGCCTCTTCATCCCGAAGAAGAAATCCTTTTTTCTGCAGACGTTCCAGTAAGTCGGAATCCCGGGAAAGGCCCAGATCCTGCAACAGTTTTTCCCGTTCGACGCCGTTTGGATCCCGCTTACACCGCGCGCGCACCCGATCAAGCATCCGTTTCTCTTCACTTGACAAGGCCTCGCAGGCTTTATCCGTTGCAGTCGGATGGATACGATAGCGGATATGAACACGCATGGTCAGGCCTGCCGGCAGCATACAACGTACGGCTTCAAAAAGAGTGCAGAACGTACGCTCTTTGAGCCATTCCGCCAAAGCAAGCATTTCGTCGTTGAGCAAAGGCCGCTCATCCAGTATGGAAAGAATCGGTTTAAGTCCTTTTTTTTCCGCCGTCTCTCCAAACGCCATGACCATCCCTTGGCGACGGCGATTTCCGCCGCCAAAAGGAACCAACACCCGGCATCCTCGTTCAAGGCCGCCGAGTGCATCTGTCAGAATATAGGTATAGAGTTTATCAAAATGATAGGCGGTTTGCTCAACGGCGATTTCCACCGTCCGGACAATTCCGCCGCCTTGATCGAGCGATGGCATCGGTATTTCCTCCGAAACCGTACGAATTGTGGCCTCAGCGATGGTCATCCTCAACGGTATTACGGGGCACGATCAATTTATACTCCCCGTTTGTAAAATCCTGGATAGCCATGCTGACTGGTTTCTCAGTCAAGATAACGTTTTCCGCTTCGGCTTTTTCTGCAATGTCCCTGGCTCTCTTGGCAATTCCAACCACTACAGCGTAACGGCTTTCTTTCCCCTTGAGTTTCTCAATATCAGTTGGCCTGAGCATCCTGTAATACCTCCAAAACTGTTTTTTCCATGCGGCTGTACCGCATTTTCTCAGCGTCTATGATCGTGTTGATCCGCTTTACGGCCGACGCCACCTCATCGTTGAGAACCACATAATCGTAGCGAAAAGCGCGGGTGAGCTCCCGTTTCGCCACCGCCATCCGGCTACGGATCGTTTCCTCATTCTCAGTACCCCGTTCCCTTAGCCGGCGCTCCAATTCCTCCATAGAGGGAATGGTGATAAAAATCGACACAAGGTCGGATCGATGATCCATCACCTGCTCTGCCCCCTGCACTTCGATTTCCAACAGCACATTTTTGCCTTCTGCCAGCCACTTTTTAATGGATTCCTCCGGTGTTCCATAATAGTTTCCATTATAGTTGGCGTATTCCAGAAGGGAATCGGTGGAAATCATCTTTTCGAACTCGTCCCGGGTACGAAAAAAATAATGAATACCGTCTATCTCGCCGGGGCGGGGCTGCCGGGTAGTAACCGAAATAGACAATACCGTGTCTTTCCGGCTCGAAAGAAGGCTTTTAATAATCGTTCCCTTTCCGGAACCGGAAGGACCCGACAGGACAATGAGCATGCCACGAGCAGACGGATCAATCATCCTCTTCCATCTCCTCCTCATCTTCCGTATCCCGGTCGTTCAGGCGGTTGGCTACCGTCTCCGGCTGGACAGCCGAAAGGATCACATGATCGCTGTCCGTGACCAGAACGGCCCTTGTACGGCGGCCATAAGTAGCATCGATCAGAGTTCCCCGGTCTTTTGCATCCTGGATAATCCGTTTGATCGGAGCGGATTCGGGGCTGACAATAGCCACCAGCCGGTTGGCCGAGACCATGTTACCGAACCCGATATTGATCAGTTTCATGTGCGCATCCCTCCCTACCCTATTCGATGTTTTGGATCTGTTCCCGTATTTTTTCGATTTCGGCTTTCATATCAACCACCACACGGGCCAGCGTCACATCCTGCGCTTTAGAGCCAATGGTATTGGTCTCCCGGTTGATTTCTTGAACCAGAAAATCCAGCTTTCGTCCGATTGCCTCGTCGCCGTCCAGCATCTGCTCCAATTGGTCGAGATGACTGCGCAGACGGACGGTTTCTTCCGCCACAGCGATTTTATCCGCAAAGAGGGCGGCCTCAGTCAACAGCCTTTGTTCGTCCACCGTTACCGTGTTGAGAAGCTCCCGCATCCGGGATTCCACCTTTTCCATATGTTCCCGGACCGTTTGAGGTGAGCGTTCTTCCACTTTCGATACATTTTCCAGGATCAGACGGCAGCGATTCCGAATATCCTCCCGCAAACGCGCCCCCTCCGTCTCTCTCATGGCGCAAAAGCGCTGCGCGGCCTCGTCCACGACTTCCCGGACCGCCGCCCACACGGATTCCTCATCTTCCGGTGCCCGGTGAACGCTGATGACATCCGGAAACCGGGCAATATCCATAAGACTGTATGTGCCGCCCGCCATTTCCAATCCATCCCCAAGCTCCAAAAGTGCCTGCCGGTAGCTCTTGGCCAAGGACAGATTGACGGTAACATCTCCCCCCTCCTTCTCAAGAGGTTCAACGTAGACAAACACATCCAGCTTGCCTCTGGAGACATATTTCTGCAAATAAGACTTGAGCTTATCGTCCAGAAAGCCGTAGGCTCTCTGCAGACGAGACGAATATTCGTAATACCGGTGATTGACGGATTTGAGTTCCACCGTAATATCCATACCGGAAACGGTCTTCTGGCAGCGTCCGAATCCTGTCATGCTTCTAATCAAAGGCTTTCCTCCTCTTGCCTGTCTCCTGGGAAATAGACAAACGAAAGCCCCGAATGGGGCTTTCGTGCATGGTTTTCCCATTAGACGGGATGGACCTTTTCTTCGATATGGAGATGCTCTCCATCGATATGATACTTATTGTTACGGCGCTTTTCGAAAAACTTGACCGCCACCTGCCCGAACTGGGCATAGGTCAGAACATCCTCTTCCTGTTCATACCATTCCTTCATCTCATCCCGCATTTTGTCCAGTTCGGGTTCGAGCCGGTCAGCGGGACGGCAGGTAATCGGTTCCTCATCACCGATGATTTTCTTGATAAACTCGGGCTTGATCGGTACAGGAGTGGCCCCATACTCGCCCCGGACCAGGCCTTTGAACTCCTTTGTCACCATCTTATAGCGTTCTCCACCGATGATATTGAACACCGCTTGAGTACCCACGATTTGGGAAGATGGGGTAACCAGCGGCGGATAACCGGCATCCTCACGCACACGCGGGACCTCTTGGAGCACTTCTTCCAGCTTGTCTTCCTTCCCGGCCTGCTTGAGCTGGCTGACCAAATTGGACAGCATACCGCCCGGTACTTGATATATCAAGGCATTGGTATCCACTTCCAGCATCTTCGGGTTGAGCAAACCATTATCCAAATATTTTTTGCGCAGAGTTCGGAAATACGCGCTGATCTCACTGAGCTTTTTCAAATCCAGCCCTGTATCGTAGGGGGTGCCTTGGAGAGCCGCGACCATCGACTCGGTTGCCGGATGAGAGGTGCCGAGCGCCAGAGGAGACATGGCGGTATCAATGACATCGGCACCCGCCTCGATCGCCTTGATCATCACCATATCGGCGATGCCGGCGGTAAAATGAGAATGGAGCTGAATCGGGATTTTAACCGTTTCTTTGATTGCTTTGACCAGATCGTAGGTTTCGTAAGGAACCAGCAAGCCGGCCATGTCTTTGATACAGATGGAATCAGCACCCGTCTCTTCGATAGCCTTGGCATATTGGACGAAATATTCGATATTATGAACCGGGCTGGTGGTGTAGGACATCGCCACCTGTACATGGGCCCCTTGTTCCTTTTTAGCCGCCTTAATAGAGGTTTCCAAATTTCGAATATCATTGAGCGCGTCAAAAATCCGGATAACGCCAATGCCATTTGCCACGGATTTCTGTACAAAATACTCGACGACATCATCGGCATAATGCCGATACCCCAGCATGTTCTGCCCGCGGAAAAGCATTTGAAGCGGGGTTTTGGGCATATGCTTTTTCAAGATGCGAAGCCGTTCCCAGGGATCTTCATCCAGAAAACGCAGGCAGGCGTCGAAAGTGGCGCCGCCCCAGCATTCCAAAGAATGAAAGCCAATATCGTCGAGCTTCTCCAACATCGGCAGCATTTCCTCTGTGGTCATGCGGGTGGCAATCAGCGACTGATGCGCGTCCCGCAGGACGGTTTCGGTAATTCCGACTTTAGCCAAACCGATCACTCCTTTTCAAACTCACGCTAGACGCGTCCTACTGCAGAGAGACAAGCAGCTTGCCAGAATCCACACTCTCACCCTTGCTCACATGCACTCCTACCACAACGCCGTCACGGGGAGACATAATTTCGTTTTCCATCTTCATGGCTTCCAGAATCAGCAGAACCTGCCCCTTCGTCACCGAATCGCCGGCTTTAACCATCACATTTACGATATTGCCGGGCATAGGGGCATTGATCGTCTCAGCCCCCGCCGGAGCAGTAGCCGTTACCGCCGGGGCCGGCGCGTTCTCGGAAACCGGCGCCGGCGCAGAAACAGGAGCTGGAGCCGGGGCCGGTGCGGCCGTAACAGGAGCAGCAACAGGGATGGAGGCGCCGGAGCCGCCTATCTCCTCTACCTGTACGTCGTACGCATTGCCATTGACCGTGATCTGAAAACGTTTCATATGCGATCATGCCTTTCTATAGTGGAATTCAAATATACGAAACCTTCGTTATTTTCTTTACAGTACCAGGTTGATATGCTTCTTGGGCAGGCGGGAAACCCTTTTGCCGGACAACATATCCAGAAGCATGGTGATTTTGGCTTTGGTCTCCTCAGGAGTCACAACATCGGTTAGATATCCGCCGGCAGCCGCCTTCAAGGGAGAGCCCTCTTCCGCGGCATATTCCGCCGCCAGAGCCTCCCGATCGGACGTGGGGTCCTGCATAGCAGCCAAACGGTCCCGCCAGAGAATCTGAACCGCCGTTTCAGGGGGTAGAGGCGAGATGACGGCCTGCGGCCAGGCGAGTACCGCATCGGCACCGGCGAGCTTACCGGCAACCGCGATATAGACCGGGCCATAGGCTTTGCCGGTGATGATGCTGATTTTGGCGGTGGTAGCCTCGGCATACGCCTGGGAAATTTTAGCAGCGCCGTTTACCCCTTTGAAACCGGCTGCGTCCACAAAGGTCAGAACCGGTAGGGAAAAAGCGTCGCACAGACGCACAAAACGAGCCACCCGGGCAGCCGCACGACAGCAAACAGTATCTCCCGACAGGGTGACAAAACCACAAACCACACCGTCCACCTGTCCAAAAGCGGTTACGCAGCTAGAATCGTCGGACAGCAGCAATAAAGTACCGGGATCCGACACGGCGGCGGGACAATCCGCTGTTTCGGCGCATCCCCCCATGGGGACCGCACCGTTTTCATATACGGGAGGCGCAGATAGATTGTTCGACGGCAGATAGGAAAGCAGCATCTTTGCTTTATCCAAGGCATCCGTCTCGTCCCGAACCAAAATATCGGCTTGCCCACCTTCGCCATCCTTGTCCAAATAATAAGAACCGCCTTCGACCATAATGACGAAGTCCGATGTGGCGGCGACCAAAGCCGAGGTGCCAACGCAGGCGCCGGTGATCACCGCAATTTGGGGAACAACCCCCGACAGACTGTTGGAAGAGAACAGGATCTGAGAGATGGCGTCCATAGCGTCGATTCCCTCCCCCAGCTTCGCGCCGTCGCTGTCAAAGAAGCCGACGATAGGCGCACCGTTCTGGGCCGCCAATTCATAAATCTTGGAAATTTTCGCCGCTTGCGCCTTACCGATGGCACCACTGCACACCGTTTTATCTTGAGCAAACGCATAGGCCGGCATACCGCCGACCAGGCCGTAACCGGCGACGGCTTCTGCAGGCTTGTCCTCATCCATGGCCAATCGGTCGATTTCCACAAAGGTTCCTTCGTCGAAAAACCGCCCGAGCAAAGCCCGCGCCTGAGATTGGCCGCTGACAGCAACCGCTTCAGCCAGTTTTTCCAGCGGATTCTGCATACTCATGTTCTTACCTCCGAGTGTTGATATGCATGTTCACGGAATTTTACCTGGAAGCGCGTGGGGAAGAACGGAGCCCTATGATCAGCCCACTCTCCCCCATATTACAAATTGGTTTTATTATACTGCAAATTCAGCCGGTTGACAACTATTTTATTGGAAAGGCTGTGAAAAATTATGCACGGCAGGGACGATGGCAAAACTCCGGAAGGGATACAACCCGTTTTTCTCCACAATCCCTGTCGAAACGCAGACGTTCCAGCATGGGAAATAAAGCCGGCATTTGACAAGACGCCCGCAAGATCCCCCGGTCATAAGCCGAATATAAAGCGCTCCGGATCAAGCCCTCCAAAACGATATCCTCTTGTGTCTCAGCAGCCAAAAGCTGTATTTCGCCGTTTCGCATACCGGTCAGAAGCCATCCGACTTCCTCGTCCCGTTCTCGGGCAATCAAACCGCTTATCTCACCGCTCAGGCCGATTTTAGCAGCAAGCCGAAGCGCCCGATCCCTATCGGCGGCCATGATGGTAAGCACGGATACCACCTTCTTTTCCCTGTTTGATGTAGGATGCAGCAATTTTCTTTTCTACTTTTGATGCCACTAACAGATCCCGTACTTCTTTGGGTTTCAAATGCCGCCACTTTCCTATCGGGAGCATACCCAGCTTGACCGAACCGACAGCGACCCGGCGCAGTCGGACCACCTCAAGACCCAGTTCCTCACACATACGGCGGATTTGACGGTTACGCCCTTCATACAAAACAATCTGCGCCACCGTTCTGGGAGGAATATCCGTTCCTCCCGGCTCAAAAGAGACGATGTCAAATTCCGCCGGAGCGGTCATCTTACCATCAAGAAGCATCCCTTCCCGGAAACGCTGTATCTGGTTGGGCATGACTTCCGCAC
>USDZ01000007.1 GCA_900553525.1 uncultured Oscillospiraceae bacterium | reverse complement strand
GGACATATCCACACCGGGGGTGCCCTTCATATCGGGATGCCCCTGAAGCATAGCTCCCGTTTTGCGCAGCTTTTTAACTTCTTCCTCCGGGAAGAACCCCTTGAGAGCCAGCGCACCGTAAAGCGCCGGCGCACAGTGGCCTTTTGAGAGGATAAGCCGGTCCCGCCCTTCCCACTTGGGACGCGAAGGATCCACGCGCAGTTCCGAAAAGTAGAGATACGCCAGCGTATCCGCTACCGACAGGGAGCCGCCGGGATGCCCGCTTTTCGCGTGAAAAGTGCCTTCGATCACATCCATGCGGATCCGGATCGCTGCCGCCGTCAGCCGTTTCTTTTCTGAAACATCCATCCGTTTACCCATCCTTTCCCGACCGTGGTGGCTCTCCCGCCGCCCCGGCCAAACACAGCATACAAGTGTAGTATACCACAACCTTGAGGAAAACACCAGTAGAGACCAGGAAAAAGTTGGGATCAGGCGCTGTGAGAATTCGGTACATTTGCCAGAATAAATTTTAAAACGAGCGGCTACAAGGCCATCCACAAAATTCTGCAAAATTTTCAACGGGAAAAGCAGTGGACAAATCTGAAACCTTCCTGTATAATATAGGAATCGTGCGGCTACATCGATTGGAGGTACTTTCTATGAGGAAGATCAAAAGCATGGCCTGCGCTGTCATCGCGGCGTGTTTCGCATTTTCCATGACGTTGACCGGCTGTTCCACGCCGGAATACGCCATGACGGTGGACGGCAAATCATATACTACAGGCGAATATCTCGCCTATCTGTACAACGTATATTATGCCTTGGCACAGAATATGGCCATGTATCAGATGTACGGCATGGATCCGTGGGAACAGACCATCCCATATGGAGAAGGAGACGACGCGGAACAACTCTCGACCGCCGAGTATATCAAACGGACGGCCCAGGATACCATCATCCGGCAGAAAGCTTTGGAGAATCTGCTGGATCAGAAAAACATCCCTCTCGACGAAGACATGCTCGCCGAAGTGGAAGAAATTTTGGATGGTATCGAACCCAATGCTTATTTACCCTATGGGATCAGCGACGAGAGCTTCGCCAAAATGCTGAAGGCTACCCAGGTCAACGACTGGTCCCTGTTCTACGGTACCTATGACAAAGACGGCATCAATCCGATGTCCGAAGAGGAAATCCGTCAATATTTCGATGAGAATTTCCTCAGTTACAAAATCATTGAATTCCAACTTGTTGACAGTTCGAACCAACCGCTCGAGGACGAAGAGATTCAAGATTACCGCGACCGTCTTGATAAATATTTGGCTGAATTCGAAAAACTCGGTATGACCAGCGAGAATTTTGATACCATAATTGAGATGAAGGAAGAGGATGACGCTCCCGCGGACGAAACGGACGGTACCTCTTCAGATTCGAGCGATACATCCTCCAATCCCGACGATACGTCCGCCGATTCCAGCGATACCACCGCCCCGTCGAACGAGACCACCGCGCCGGAGACCACGGCGTCCGAGGGGACCACGGCGGCGACTGACACCGATGATACCGGCGACGGAGAAGACGAGGACGGCACGGAATCCACCACCGATCCCAACCGTATGGATATCGACGCGAATGTCTATGGAGACGAGGACTTTACCAATGCGGTCAAAAAAGTCGAGATCGGTACCGCCTCCATTCAGGAATACAAAAAGGGCGGCTCCACCGATACAATCGCGTTGATCTACCGCATGGATCCAGAACAGGATCGGGCGGACGGACAGAATTATTTTGAGGAGAAACGCAGCGACATCATCTACGGCGCAAAGTATGAGGAGTACAATAAAGAAGTCACCGATTATATGAAGACCTTGGAGGTTTCCTACGTCGACCGTGCCATCAAAGCCTGCAAGCCCGAAAATTTTGAAAAAATAGCGGAAAAGAATTCCTGACGGTGTTACTGTTGCGATTAAACGGGACCGGCCATCTTGCCGGTCCCGTATTTTCTATATCCTGCATGTTGCTAAACCATTGTAGCAGAGTAGCTGACGGATTTTTAACTTGCATTTTAACTCATATAGTTGAATTAAAGGCAAAGGTGATACAACATGAAAATGGATCGATTGATCGGGATCATCACCACCTTACAGCAGAAAAAGACCGTTACGGCTCCGTACCTCGCTGAAAAATTCGAAGTTTCCCGTCGTACCATCAGCCGAGATATTGAGGACATCTGTAGGGCCGGTATCCCTATCGCCACCACACAAGGTAAGGGCGGCGGTATTTCTATTATGGAAGGCTTCTCTCTTGACACAACTGTATTCACTGAACAGGAGCTGGCATCTATTTTCACCGGACTTAAATCATTAGATAGTATTTCCTGCTCTGCGTCTGCAGAAAAGCTTGCTCAGAAGATTGGCGGAAGCTCTGCGATCAAGCTGGCAGATAATATTTCTTCCTACTACAAAGATGACTTAGCGCCAAAACTGGATCAGATTAAACAGGCAATCAAGGAATCGAAATGCATTGCGTTTCATTATTGCTATAGTAAAGGTGAAGCGGACAAGCGGATCGAGCCATATCTGATCGTCTTCAAATGGTCCGACTGGTATGTTTTCGGATTCTGCAAGGAACGGCAGGATTTCCGGATGTATAAGCTCCGGCGCCTGTGGGATCTGCGGATCACAGACGAGACATTTGCCATCAGAGAGGTTCCGGAAGAAAAGAAACAGTTCGGCTCTCACATAACCGATGACTATGTGATAACCGCCGTCTACGACGCATCCGTGAAATATAGGTTGGTCGAAGAATATGGCCACACCTCTTTTACCGAACAAGAAGACGGAACACTGTATACCGAGTGGGGATTTACTACTCAGAAAGGTGCTGTGGAGTGGTTTTTGAGCTTCGGAGATAAAGTCAAAGTGCTTGGACCACCCGAAATGGTTGAAATAATGAAATCCACACTGGACTCCATAAGGAATTTATACGAATCATGACATACAGTTGTCGTGTTTATGTCATTATAGTTATAGCACAAAGTCGGGAGGTTGTTTGCTATGAAATTTTAAGTTCTGGATGCGGATATTATTATTTACAGAAGAGGAGGTAAAATATAGTGAATGTAATTAAGGGAAAATGTGGGACTGACTGTAACACTTGTCAATTTAAAGAAAAGTTCCATTGCGGCGGCTGTGAAAAAATGCATGGTAAGATTTTTTGGGGTGAATGTGATATTTACAAATGTGCGGCAAATAAGGGCTTCCATCATTGCGGTGATTGTCAAGAACTTCCATGTAAAGACTTAATTCGATTTATCGAAAACGGACACAACCCCGACCGATTAACAAATTTGAATATGTGGAAAAATGAAAATTCAATAATAGATTCAAGATGTGGACTTCACTGCACCGGATGTGAATATAAGGAAACCTGCGGCTGTGGCGGCTGCATAGAAACAAATGGGCACCCCTTCCACGGCGAGTGTCCCGTTGCCATATGCTGCCAAAATAAAAGCATTATACACTGCGGTGAATGTCCGGATATCCCTTGTGAACTTCTGACGCAGTATTCCTGTGATCCAGAACACGGAGACACTCCTCAAGGTGCCAGGATCAAACAGTGTAAGCGCTGGTACACCAAAGCGAAAGGTGTGCAATAGAATGGATGCAAAGATAATATCCCTGCGCATGGAACGGCAGTGCTTTATCAATAAAGCGGACAAGGCCGAATACATAAAGCTGTACCGTGATACACAACCAGGACAAAACGTGTACTGGAACGGATTTGGTGAACCGCCCACACTCACCTTCCGTACGGAGTTCAACGACATAGAATTCAATCGGAATCGTCAGCTGAACCGCCAACTCATCAAGGGACGGTTTGCCGGCGGAAACCTTGGCTGGATTATAACGGAAGACATGGAGTTGTTTGCGGCACTTTATCGGAAGTCCCTTGCTAAACCGACGATAGAGCAACTGCGTATCCTTGAACTTATCGAAACAACTGGACCTCTCAACATTCAGCAAATCAAGAAAGAAACCGGGTTGCTCGTAAAACAGATTACCCCCATTCTCCATCGCCTGCAGGAAGCGTTTTTGATTTATGAGGACCAATATGACGGCGAATGGGACCGAGGCTGGTACAAGTTCGCGGAAATGTTTCCGAAAGTGAATACAGAAAGATATACTCGACTGGAAGCGCTGAAAATCGTGCTACAGCGCTTTGCATACCGTCTTGCATGGTTTGATACAGCAATGGCCAAGTCGTTTTATAAGATATCGGAAAAAGAAATCAAGCTGGCAGTCAGCGAATTGGTGTCCGAAAACATATTGGTTACATCGAACACCGGGTTTATGCTAAAGAGCGATGCCGATCTGCTCATAAGCTATGAGCCTAAATCTTTGCATTTTGTCTATGCTATCCATCGGAACGACTTTCTCTATAAAGCCCACGAGCATACTCTAAAGGAAATGACCAAGAAGTTGACGGAGGGACTTCCATATGATCATGAGCCCCTGCAGTATCTGCTGATTGATGGTGAATTTCATGGTGCATCGGTAGGCCATTTCCGCAACGGCCCGTATGATCTAAGTGACATCGTCTGCGACCTGCCGAATGCGGAAAGCCGTAAAGATGAGATCGTTGAAGCGATCCGGGCTGTTAATTTCGGCAAAATGCCTCAGCGATTCATGGGAAAGACACTTATGTGTAAATAAGGAAATGTAACAAGCTATACTCATACTCACACTAGGCAAAAGGAAAAGCCGCCTTGTCCTCTTGACATCTACAAAAGGCTGTGGTATACTAGCACACGCATTGTGGAAATGCGGCTTTAGCTCATCTGGTAGAGCGCCACCTTGCCAAGGTGGAGGTAGCGAGTTCGAGCCTCGTAAGCCGCTCCAAAATAAAAGGATTTGGTTTCATATGGAAACGCCCGGCTTTTAAAGCCGGGCGTTTCCATATTTTGCAAACACTTCGAGTATACGCCGCAGGAGCGGAGAACAAAGACGTTTGGAATCGATACTACATGCTCCTGTCAGCCAAGCAGCGCGGCCAGCAGCTTCCAAAACGCACCACCAAAACCAAGACGCGCCACACCTTCGGATGCCCGGATCGGATATTCCGCAATCTTCTCCCCGTCCAGCATCACCAGAATCTGCCCAATAACCTGACCCTCGTATACCGGCGCCTCCAGATCCTCCGCCAGTTCTGTCGTGCAGGTTACTTGTTTTTCTTGTCCTTTGCGGAGCAGGATAGGCTGGATCTCGTCGGCGACCGGAATGGTGATCTCAGATACGCCATGCAGCACCGGCACTGAGGGTAGCGCGTCGGTATCCACCTGCGGCGTATAAATACTGTAATTGGCAAAGCCGTAATCAAGCATCTTCCGGGCGCCTCCAAACCTTTCGTCCGTCGTTTCACATCCCAGGATAACCGCAACAAAGGCGAGTCCGTCCCTTTCCGCCGTGGCCGACAAATTGTGTCCCGCCTTGCTGGTCGTTCCGGTTTTCAGACCGGTTGCCCCGGCATAATGCCGCACAAGTTTATTGGTATTAACCAGTTGCGATGCTCCTCCCCGCAGACTGTCCATCCATATGGTGGTGTAGTCCACAATCTTGGGATGCTTCATCAGTTCTCTGGACATCACGGCTACATCGTAGGCGCTGGAATACGCTTCGTCGTTTAGGCCGCTGCAGTCAAGGCACAGGGTATCGTTCATCCCCAATTCGGCCGCGCGTTGGTTCATCCGTGCGACAAATTCCTCCACGGATCCGGCCAAATGCTCCGCCAGTGCCGCACAGGCGTCGTTTGCAGAGACAACGGCCGCCGCCTTGACCAGCTCATCGACCGTCATGACCTCACCGACTTCCAGCCATATCTGAGAACCACCCATGGAAGCAGCTGTCGGCGAGCAAGTCACCGGCTCGTCAAGGGTAATCACCCCTTCGTCCAAGGCTTCCATCACCAGCAACAGCGTCATCACCTTGGTTACAGAGGCAATCGGCAATTTTTCATGTGGGTTTTTTTCAAATAGAATTTCTCCGCTCGATTGTTCCATTAGGACGGCGGATTTGCCGCCGATGTCCAACGCCGCCGATTCGGCAGGTACTGTGCCGACCGGTTCCCACACCTCGTTCGCGTCTTCCGCCATCAGTTCCTCCGCTGTTTCCCCCGTCTCGGTATCCACAATGACGGCCGGCGCTTCCTCGGCCAGGGTTCCAAGCGGGAACGATCCGATAAACAACCCTCCGAGCAGAGCCGCGAGTAAGCGTTTGCCACGTTTCATGCGTATGCCCCTTCTTTCCCTCCAGGATGCGAGGGCTATGCGGGGATGCCGGAACCGTCCCCTGTTCGCTTCATAGGCCGACCCGTTACCCTCGTTGTCTTCCCTATAAACATATGCGCACGGGGAATGGTTCATGATAACGATTCACCCTTTCCGGAAAACCGGAAACACGGCCTTTGCACATAAACCGTACAGGCTATGCGGCTTTTTTTGCATTACAGGCAAACCCATTTACAACAATTCGGCCAAAATCGCGTTTGAGACCAGGAAGCCTTCCCTGGTCAGGCGGATTCCCTGCGGATCACTGACGACGAGATGCCGAGGCAGAGAGACGGCCCGCTTTCGCCAGATTTCCGGAATAGGAATTCCAAACCGGGCGATATGGGCGGCTTCGGTCAATCCCTCTGTCAGGCGGAGGCGAAGTAAAAGGAACTCCTCCGGAGAGCCCGTGCGGATCCATCCCCCATCTTCTGGGCGCGGCTCCGTTCCCGCAAGAAAAGCCATGAGATCCCGAGGATAAGCGAACCGCCGCCCATCGATGCAGGAATGGGCCGCCGGACCGATTCCCAGATAAGGGGCGCCGGTCCAGTATTTCAAATTGTGCCGGCTTTCCCGTCCGGACTGTGCAAAATTTGAAATTTCATACTGCCGGAATCCGGACTCTTCCAGCGCTTCACAGGCGGCGAGATAGAGAGCTGCCGCCTCGTCTTCCTCAGGCAACTTCAAATCATCCCGCTGCCCAAATGGCGTCTGCTCCTCAATTTTAAGAAGATAGGCCGAGACATGGGCGGCCTCTAGTTTTCCGCAGAAGGCCGCCGAACGGCGGACCGACGCCTCGTCCTGCCCCTCCACAGCCAACATCAGGTCAAGCGATATATTGGCAAGTCCCGCCTTATGGGCGGCCTCCACCGCGTGAGAGACGGCCGTCGGACCGTGTCGCCGTCCCAGACGGCGCAGCTCGTCTTCCGAACTCGACTGCATTCCCAGAGACAACCGGTTTCCACCGGCCTCTGCAAACGCCTGCAGGGTTTCCGCCAATTTATTTGCCCCATCCGCGTCGGCGGGATTGGCTTCTAAGGTGATCTCCGCTCCTTTCAACGAAAAACGGTGCGCTGCCTTTTCAATCAGGCGCGTCAGCCTCTCTCCTCCCAAAAGAGAGGGGGTTCCTCCGCCGAAATACAGGGTATCGGCCGGGCAGCGCAGCCGGTCCGCCCAGAGATCCAGCGCCGTCTCCACTGCCGTGGTATACCGGTCCAGCAGTTCATCATCCGCTGCCAGGGTCAGGGAATAAAAGTCGCAGTATGGGCATTTGGACAAACAAAAAGGCACATGAATATATAACCCGACCGGCATGGGATCCCTCCTTCTCCCTCAGGGTCTTCGGCGCAGAAACGCCGGGATCGTAGGATCCCGGCGGCGATATGTTGGGAGATCGATATTATTCCTCGTAAAACGCCTTGTGGACGGCGGCGACGGCACGATCAGCATCCTCTTTCGCGATCAGGACCGATACCTTGATCTCGCTTGTGGAAATCATCTGAATGTTGACATTGGCAGCGGCGAGCGCCTCAAACATGAGTGCGGCGGTGCCTTCATGGGTCTCCATTCCCGCGCCGACGATCGACACTTTCGCGACCTCGGTGTCAAAAGTCAAGCTCTTGGCCCCCACCAGATCGCAATAATCCTTCAGGGCGGCTACCGCGTCTTCCCCTTTGTCTTCCGGAACGGTAAAGGTAATGTCTTTCGTACCGTCCCGGCCGATGGACTGCAGGATAATGTCCACATTCGCGTGAGCTTTAGCCACCCGAGAGAAGATTTTAAAGGCAATGCCTGGCTCATCCGGCAAACCGACGATCATGACCCGAGCGACATTGTCGTCCTTGGCAACGCCTTTAATCAACATTTCTTCCATTTTCGCGACCTCCTTGACTTTGGTGCCGGGGATGGGATTTAAGCTGGACAGCACCTCCAGCTCCACATTGTATTTTTTGGCCATTTCCACCGACCGATTGTTGAGGACCTGGGCACCCAGAGTGGCGAGTTCAAGCATCTCGTCGTAGGTAATCTCCTGGAGCCGGCGCGCGCCGGGAACCTTACGGGGGTCGGCAGTATAGACACCCTCGACATCGGTGTAAATCTGGCAAATATCCGCATGCATAGCAGCCGCGATGGCCACCGCGCTGGTGTCCGAGCCCCCCCGGCCCAGGGTGGTGATGTCTTCATATTTGTTTAAGCCCTGGAACCCGGCCACCACCACTATCCTCCGTTTATCCAACGCCGCTCGGATCCGTTCCGGATCCACCCGCTTGATACGGGCGGAGGAATAGGTGGAGTTGGTCCTGAACCCCGCCTGCCATCCGAGCAAGGAAAGCACAGGACATCCGATGCTTTCGATGGCCATGGCAAGCAGGGAAATCGAGATCTGCTCTCCTGCCGACAGGAGCATATCCATCTCCCGCTTGCTGGCCCGTGGATTGAGCTCTTTCGCCTTCTCGATCAAATCGTCGGTGGTGTCTCCCTGTGCGGAAACCACTACCACCACGTCGTTACCCGCCTTATAGGTATCGGTCACAATCCTTGCCACATTGCGCACCCGCGCAGCGTCGGCGACCGAACTGCCGCCGAATTTTTGTACTACCAGCATCGCAATTCCTCCGGTTATCGTAATGAGACTGGGGTTTTGAGGCCCCGGTCAATCGAACGCCACCTCGGCACCCTTATTTGCACAGTCGAATATCCGTACCGTCCATCCCGTCAGACCTGCCCGAGCAAGCGCGTCCTCCGCCAGTGACGGAAATGTGGTATTGTCTCTGTCCAGAATCGCCAGAACCGATGGCCCGGCCCCGCTGATGGCCACCGCATAAGCGCCCAACTCATAGGCGGTGTAAAAAACCGGTTCCACACCTGGAATCATGGGAAAGCGGTAGGGCTGATGAAGCCGGTCCTGCACCGCTACCCGCAGATTTTGCAGGCTTCCTGAAAAGAGAGAGGCCGTCATCAAGGCGGCACGGGACAGATTGTACACCGCGTCCTGCCGGGTAACATGGCCGGGAAGAGCCGCCCGGGCGGTCTCGGTCTTGAGTTCGAAATCCGGGATAAACACGGCGAACCGGATTCTTTCCGAAACCGGCACGCTGACGGTATGGACCCGTCCTCCGTCCATGACAGCTGTAACCAATCCCCCAAGCAGAGCGGGCGCCACATTATCGGGATGTCCCTCCAATTCGGCCGCCAAGTCGGCCACGTCTTCCGGAGCGAGCGGGCTGCCGAGCAGCGTATTCGCTCCCAGCAATCCCGCTACCAGGCAGGCCGAAGAACTGCCAAGCCCCCTCGCCATGGGGATATGGTTTTCCTGCCGGATATGCAATCCATAAAAGGGACGTCCGCACCGCTCATACAGCAGCCGGGCCGTGTGATAAATCAAATTGCTTTCGTCCGTCGGAATAGGAACATCGTCGGCTGATTCAATATGACAGCCGTCTGCTTCCTCCATCCATACCCGGTTATATAAAGTCAGCGCCAGACCCAGTGCGTCAAAACCAGCGCCCAGATTGGCGCTGGAGGCTGGCACCGTGATTTTCAGCATACCTCATCCGCCCTTTCATGGGTATTTCCGAAGGATCTGGTTAAAGATCCGCCACCCGGATTCGGCTGCGCACCGTGACACCCTGCATGGCTTCGAGAGCCGCGTCGATCTCCTTCTCCTTCATGCGGGGAGAGATAAAGGCCACCTCGTCGTTCGGAGCCTCGGGATAGGTGATATAGTCCATCGGGCCGAACGCCGCGTGTATTTGATTGCATACGGCCTGCCGGTCAGATGACGCCAAACGCAGGAACACCGGCAGCACCTCCTCACGGTAATCCGCGACATAATCGGCCGAGCCGCGCTCCCAGAACAGGTATTTGCGGGCACCCAAATGCTTGACCTCATCGATAATATCGGCCACCACCGCAGAGGCAGTAGGTAGCTTGCCGGCGCCCTGTCCATAGAAGACCACGTCTCCAATCGCGTCGCCACGCACCATGATCCCATTGAATACACCGCTGACATCGGCAAGCAAACTGGTTTTTGGCAGCAACATGGGGGATACCACCGCGTAAAGCTTACCGTCCGGCCGCTTGACGGCCCGGCCAATCAGTTTGATCGCTCCTCCCCAGGCAGCGGCATACCGCACATCCTCAGCGCTCACCTGCGAAATTCCTTCGGTATGAACCTGATCCGGATATACATGCCGGCCGAACGCCAAAGAGGCGAGGATGCAAATTTTCCGGCAGGCGTCGTGTCCGTCGATATCGGCAGAGGGATTCCGTTCGGCGTAACCCAGCTTCTGAGCCAAAGCCAGCGCATCCTCAAAGCTCATGCCCTCCTCAATCATCTTGGTGAGCATGAAATTGGTCGTGCCGTTGAGAATTCCCGCGATCTCATAAACCTCGTTGGCGGCGAGGCACTGGTCGATCGGCCGCAGGATCGGGATCCCGCCTCCCACACTTGCCTCAAACAGGAAGTTGAGATTGTGGTCTCTCGCGATTTCCAGCAGTTCATCTCCCTTGGCCGCCACCAATTCTTTATTGGAGGTAACGACGCTTTTTCCCGCAAGCAAGCAACTTTTCACATATTCATAAGCGGGATGCAGCCCCCCCATGGTCTCGACCACAATGCGGATATCCGGGTCCTGGAGGATGTCGTCGAAATTCTTGGTGAATCGATCCGCATATGGACTCTCCGGAAATTCCTGCAGATCCAGTATCCGTTTGATTTCAATTGTATCGCCCGCCTTGTGGGCAATTCCCGCCGCGTTTTTACGCAGCACCTCCGCCACGCCTGAACCCACCACTCCGTGGCCCAAAATTGCTACTTGAATCATGACAGCCTCCTATATCATCCTTTATTTGATGAGTTCGTTGGATACCCTGGTTATCCGTTCCACGCCCGGAAGTTCTCCCAAAGAGCGGATAAAGGCATCCACCGGTATCCCTAAACGGTCGGTTCGCGCGGATATAGATACCGCCGCTGTTCCGCCGGCCGGAATGTTCTGATTGACCGTCAGAATATTGGCCCCGGCGTCGGCAAAAGCCGCCAACATGCTCGACAGCACACCGGGCCGATCCTGGAGTACGGAGTGAACAGTTAGGATATATCCGGTCCTCCCCGCTTCATAAGGAAACACCGCATCCTTATACTTGTAAAAAGCACTGCGGGACAGGCCGGCCCGCCTCGCCGCCTCTGAAGCCGACGCTGCTTCTCCGGAAAGGAGACTCCGTTTGGCCTCCAGCACCCGTACAAACACGTCCGGTAGCACCTGCTGATCCACCAACACGAGATTTCGGTCCTCCCGTTCTTCCATCTTGTCCACCACCCGTGTACGTCTGTTTTGCTGTGAGATACACTATACCATTACTTTACGCGCGATTCAAGAAATGGTGATCCCAATTTTTTTTGGAATATCCGTATTTTCAGGCGGTTAAGTCATTTTTACTCCCGTATTCTCCGGATTGCTCCGTTTTTCGTTTTTCCACGGAATAGACGAAGCCGTTCGCCGGATCGTATTGATCTTCGGATATTTTTCCAAAAAGGAACGGACGTTTCCGGACTCCTTGGGACATACTAAAAAGAAACATCTGTATGTCAAGGAGGTTCGCCGGTATGTCCGAGCCGTCCCGTCCGGAACTGTCCGTCCGCACCGAAAAACGACGCCGCTTTCTCATCGATTTCATCTATACCGGGTTCTGGATTGTGCTGTTGCTGCTCATTGTATACTGTACGGTCAAGTGGGCGCTTCCTTTTGTACTTGCCTTCGCCGTGGCAGCCCTGTTTCAAAGACCTATCCGCTGGCTAGTCAAGAAGACGGGAGTCAAACGTCAGTTTTTCTCGGTGGTGCTTTTGATTCTGATGGTCTTGCTGCTGGCAGGACTGATCCTGTTTCTCGGGTGGAGAACCGCCGTCTGGGCGGCGAACTTTATGACCGATGAGGAAAACCTGCGGGCTATCGAAACATGGATCGGCAGTGTTACCTCAGCGGTACAGGATCTCCTCGAAAGCCTATCCGACCGTCTTTCTCCAGCCGCCCTCGAAACCGTCAACAACGCCGTCTCCAGCATCTCGGAAAAGCTCGTTGACGCTCTATCCGATGTCTTTGCGGGGGCGGCCGGCTGGGTTATGCGGTTTGTCACTCAATCCCTTCCCCGCGTTGCAATCGGCTTTATCATTTGGATCATAGCCTCCATTCTGCTATCTATCCATTATCAGGGCGTCAAAGCATTTTTGATACGGCAGATCCCCCCGCGGTTCCAGGGGATGCTGCGGGACATAAAGTGCTTGTGCGGCGGCACGGGGCGTAAACTATGCCGGGCTTATGGTCTTCTCATGCTTCTGACCTTCGCGGAACTGTCGGCCGGTCTGTTGCTCCTAGGCATTCCGAATGCCATCCTGGTTGCAGCCCTGATCGCGGTTGTGGATATCCTGCCAGTACTCGGCACCGGCACCGTCGTGCTGCCCTGGGCGGCCATTGCACTGTTACAGGGGCAACACCGCCTATTTATCGGCCTGCTGGTACTGTATGCCGTCATCACCCTAGTGCGCAATATTCTCGAGCCACGGTTGGTCAGCCGCCAAATCGGCTTGCATCCTCTCGCCACCCTTTTTTTCATGTATGTGGGGCTGCAAATCTTGGGACTCATCGGCATGCTGTTATTCCCCGTCTTGGCGATGGTGACGGTGCAACTGCATGAAGAAGGAAAACTCCATCTCTGGAAATAAAGCGGATATGAAAAAGGGAACGGAAATTTTCCGTTCCCTTTGGCTTTTTATGCCGCTGTTTCCACGGAACTGTCCGGTTCTTCCGGCGCCTCCGACTCGGGCGGTGCCGTGGTCGAAGAATCGGAGGAGACCGCCGGCGGCTGAGTCGTAACCAAGGGCTCGGTTGTCCCCGGCTCTTCACTCACAGTAGGCGGTTCGGGTTCCACCGTTCCGTGTGCCGTGCAGGCACCCGGCACATTTTCGGGTTTATATACCCCCAGTTCCTTGTCCGGACAAGCGTCGGTGGCCAACTGGCCGGTGGTCATGCAGTAGTAAGCCTCCACCGTATTGCCTTTCTTCGTGAATCCGGTCGGAGATAACCCCTCGTGGATGACCTTCATCGCCTGACTCCACAGGCTTCTGGCGTAGGCCTTTTGGGTATCGGTCAGGGACTTGTTATAATCGTATCCAACCCAGCTTGCCGCCACATAGTAAGGCGTGCCTCCCACAAAATAGGAATCGTTGTTGTTCTGAGTAGTACCGGTTTTCGCAAACACTTCCCAAGCGGCCCAATCTTTTTTGAGTTGCCGTCCTACGGCTCCATTGGCACCGGTAGCGCCGGTACGGCCGGTGATGACGTGCTGGAGAAGGCGATTCATCACATAGGCGGAATCCTCGTCGAGCGCCGTGTTGGTCATGCGGCTCCCCTTGGGCAGAATCGTCTGTCCGCCCATTTCCACCTTTTCATAGGAATAAGGCTCATAATACACGCCGCCGTTGCCGAAAATCTGATAAGCGGCCGCCATCTCGCGGGCGTACACGCCGTCGGTCAACCCGCCCAAAGCCATCGGTGACAGATCGATGTCGGTATGACCCTCCCCGTCCGACTTGACCAGGGTGGAAAAATGCAGTTGATTGGTCATAAAGTCAAAGCAGCGCTGGGGCGTGAGCTGCTGCGCGAGCCGGGCCGCTACAGTGTTCATCGACTGCTGCAGGGCTTTGTCTACCAGCGTCATTCCTCTGTCGGTCGGCGTACTTTGCCCCACATTGCGCGGCCATTTTTCCCCATTGCTCAGCGTGATGTAACAGTCCTGAACCTGGGAAGAGAAATGAATGAGATTATACTGAATGGCCGAGGCATATACACTCAACGGCTTGATAGCAGAACCCGGCTGCCGTTTCGAACTCGTTGCGCGGTTTTGAATACGGTTAGCGGTCTTCTCTCCCCGTCCACCGACAACGGCCACCATTTTCCCTTCGTAGTCGGTCACATACAGCGCTGCCTGTAGCGGTTGCTCTTCATCATTTCTCGCGGCCGGAAAATTGCTGTCATCAGCATAAATGGCCTCCACCTTTGCCTGCAATTCTTCGTTTTCACAGGAATAAATGGTCAAGCCGCCGAAATACACCAGATTTTCCGCATAGTTTTCCGCATATCCATACTCTTCCATCAGATCGTTTATCACATCTTCGATCAAGGTATCCATATAATAATCCTGGACATCCACCACCTTGACGCTGCTCTGGAAGATGAGTTCCTCGCCACAGGCCTGGATGTACTCGTCGTCGGTGATAAAACCGAGCTGATGCATTTTATATAACACGGTCCGTTGCCGGCTGCGTACATTTTCCGGGTGCCGGTAGGGATCGTATTTGGAAGGATTCTGGGTAATACTGGCGATGACAGCGCACTGCGCGAGCGTCAGATCCTCGGCATCCACGCCGAAATAATAGTTGGCCGCCGCGCCCACGCCCTTAATGCCACTGCTCAACGGCAAAACATTGAGATAGGCCTGGATGATCTGATCTTTGGTATATATCTTTTCCATCTCAATGGCGCGGAGGATTTCGGTGATCTTCCGCTCGATCCGATGGTCGTTCTCCTCGGTCAAAACCTTGATAAGCTGCTGCGTGATGGTGGAGCCGCCGTATTCGGTCGACGAAAAATGCAGGATAAGATTGGCAAACGCTGAGATGGTGCGCTTCCAGTCCACCCCATAGTGGGTTTCAAACCGCTCGTCCTCAATGGCGATCACGGCCTGCTGCATATACAGCGGCATTTCGTCCAGGTTTTTCCAGATCTGTTTGACGCCCTGCAGCCGCTGTCCTTCCACATACTCGCCGGTATCCGGGTCCTTGACCATGACGATGCTCGTCTGATGCTCGTTGATCTGGGTCAGATCGGGGATACCGGTCGTGCCGTCGAAATTCGTTACCACATATACCGCCAGCACGCATCCCACAATACTGCCGGTAATAGCGCCGATGAGAACAATAGTGAGCAGGCATTTGGAAATGGCGGACATGACTTTCAAGGTCATTTTCACCGCCGGCTTTTTCAGCCATGCCGGTTTTTTGGCCATGTAGTCGTTCGCCTCCTTACTTTAAGGATAAACTAGTGGTCTTAATACGGAATGATACGTTCTTATCTTATAGCACGGTTTTGAAAAAGTCAAATATCAAAACTGTAAGAGTTTCTTAAACCATTTGTTACCATTGTCATCTCCGACCGCCGGAGAACGCATAAAGCAAGCATTCGCCGCCCATACTAGATCGGTAGAGAAAGGACTTTTCCGTTTTGCGGTTCAAACGTATCGTTGACCGAAAGAAGGGTGTTTATGCAGGAAAATCCAAGCTCTCGTACGCCGGAAAAGCCGCCGGGGGCCCCATCCGAAACCGGAGGCGGACGGCCCCGATCCGCGGTGTTTTTTGGATTTGCCGCCACTATATTGGTCATCAGCGGCCTTCTTCTGTGGGGAAGTGTTCTGCTCCGCTCTCAGGATCCGGATCCCGCCTCTGCCCCGCCTGCCAATAATCGTCCGGCTTCTTCTACTGTATCCGATCCGGCGGAAGAGAGCGCGGTGATTTTTGTTCAGCGTCTGCTCGGCGTATGGGAGGGTAAACTCGCCCTCTTTACTGAGGGACGGGATAACCCAGACGAAGTATACGACGTCTATATCCAGACGCTTCCCAAAGAAGAACAGGACCGCCTGCGGAAAGGTATCGTGATTCAAAACGAAGAGGAACTGGCCGGGTGGCTTGAGGACTACACCAGTTGATACTCTGTCCTCAGCCAAACCGTTATACAAATATCGCCGTTTCCATCCAAAATTCAGGTGATAATAGAAAGGCATGGTCAACGCTATGGATCATCCATCCGTCTGGATGGCGGGGCGCATTCCCGCCGTACCCATATCTCGAAACCGTGTGGATTCCACTTCTCTGGAGGTTCTGGTCATGGGCGGCGGACTGTGCGGCCTGCTTACCGCCTTCCGCTTGTATGAAAAGGGCGTCCGATCTCTCGCCATCATTGACGCTGGAGAGATCGCCGGTGGAACGAGTGCCCACACTACCGCCAAGGTAACGGCACAGCATGGTCTGCTATACGCCCGGCTACGCAAAGGGCTGGGTGAAGAAAAAGCCGGACAGTACGCGAAAGCGAACCAAACAGCCGTCGAGGAATATGCCCAGGTGATGGAACAGATCGGTCTGCGTGAGGAACTGCACCGCTGCGCTTCTTATTTGTACACCGACGATCCGGCCTATATCGAGGCCTTGGAACAAGAGGCGGAGGCCTGCCGTCTTTTGGATCTGCCGGTTTCGGTTACGGATGAGACAGAGCTTCCGTTTCCGGTCCTGACGGCTGTCCGTATGGAGAACCAAGCCAGGATCCACCCTCTGCTTCTGGCGGACACACTGGCGCGTTGGCTTATGGAAAATGGGGTCCAGATATACTCCCATACCCGCGCTTATCCTCCAGAAGCAGACCAGACCCCCGGGGAAATCCGCACCAATCGGGGAACCTTGCACACGGACACGGTGGTCCTCGCCACCCATTATCCTTTCATGGATAAACACGGTATGTATTTCGCCCGCATCTGGCAGGAACGCTCTTATGTCCTCGCCCTGACCGGTGTCCCGGCGATGGAACATCTCTACTGGGCCCCCGGTCCGGGAGGCTTTTCCTTCCGGCCAGCCACATGGGCAACGCCAAATGGCAAAGAAACACAGGGCCTGCTGCTCGGAGGAAAAAGCCACAAAACCGGTCACGAAGGGACGAGGTACCACTACGAGGCCCTTCGTATGGCCGCCAAATCGTGGTATCCCAGCATGCGGGTGGCGGGAAGATGGTCGGCACAAGACTGCATGACCCATGACAGCATACCCTATATCGGCCGCTACCGCCAGCTTGAAGGGAAATTGGCCGTCCGGGTCTTTCTGGCCGTCGGTTTCAATAAATGGGGCATGACCAACAGTATGGCGGCAGCCGACATCCTTAGTGAAGCCATCCTCGGACGGGATCATCCCTGCCGCGATGTCTTTTCCCCCATCCGATTCGATCCCGGACTTAAGGCCAAGAGCTTTTTTGTTGAGACCAGCGACATGGTGGGGAGTTTGATCGGCCCCTACACCCATCTTCCCGACGCCACAGCGGCCTCCGTCCGGAAAGGGGAGGGCAAGGTGGTCCGCGTCGGCGGAAAAAGAGTGGGGGTCTATAAGGACGAACAGGGCATCCTCCATACCGTGCGGCCCATTTGTCCTCATATGGGTTGCGTGCTGCAATGGAACCGGGACGAACGTTCCTGGGACTGCCCCTGCCATGGGTCCCGTTTCGATTATACCGGCCGTCTACTCAACGACCCCGCTCAAAAAGAACTCGATACAGCGCACCGCTGACAATGAAAGAGGTGTTGCAAAGGGAAGTACCTTTTGCAACACCTCTTAAAAATCCCCGCAAAATCCGCCTGGTCTAAGCTTCTTCGGATACCGGCACGCGGTATTTCTCCGCCTGCATGGCAAACATAGAGGCGTATTGCCCGCCCTGCGCCATGAGTTCCGCATGGGTTCCGAATTCCACCACCCTTCCGTTTTCGAACATATAAATGCAGTCGGCCTGTTTGGTGGTGGATAACCGGTGCGAAATCGTGACGGCGGTCTTTTCCCGTCCAAGAGCGTACATGGTCTGGTTCAGCCGGTATTCGGCCAGGGGATCGAGCGCGCTGGATGGTTCATCCAGAACAATTACCGGGCTGTCCCGGTAAAAGGAACGGGTAATGGCCAAACTTTGAGCTTCGCCTCCCGACAAAAGCACCCCCATGTCGTCGAACTCACGGGTAACAGGCGTGTCGTACCCCTGCTCCAATTCGGACAACTTAACAGCGAAACCACCCTGCGACACGGCCCGGCCGGCGCGCTCCAAATCCAAAGCCTGAGGGCCGGCCACAATATTCTCTCCCACTGTGGCGGCAAATAGCTGGTAATCCTGGAATACCGTGCCGAATAGCGCCCGGTATGCCGGAAGAGCATATTCCCGAATATCCGTTCCATTGAGCAGAATCTGCCCGCCGACCGGATCATACAAACGAAGCAACAGCTTGATCAACGTCGTTTTCCCCGCACCGTTATAACCGACGATGGCGATTTTCTGCCCGGCCCGGATCTTCATATCCACACCCCGCAGGGCTTCTCCCTGGCCATAGCTAAAACTCACATTCCGAAATTCGATGCATTCGATTCTGTCCGGAACAGCACGGGGAAGAGCGGGCGGTTTCACCGTGTTCTCATATCGGAGAAACTCTCGGATCTTTTCAATATACAGGCTGTGCTCCTGAAATTCCGGCAGAGTCCGGGATAGATCAAACAGCCTGCCCCGTATAAGACCGCAGGAATTGTACAGCGTCACCATCGTCCCGTATGGGATCGCCCGCAGGACGATAGCCCGGTAGAGCAGATAGAACAAATAGAATCCGTCCACCAGCAGCGTCTCAAAAAGAAAACGGGTCAGAAAAGCGACCATCATCAAAGGCCCCGAGCGCTTCCGAATAATGGTCTTCATCTCCCCTGTCGCCCGGGAAAAATCGGCGGTCAGCCGGCCGGTCACATGGTTGAGCCGGATTTCCTTGGCATACTCGGCGAGATAGAGGATCCGGTTGGTGTATTCCTGCCGGCGCCTGACCGGATATTTCTCCTTATCGGCCGCGATGCGTAGACGGTTTCTCAGTCCGCCCAACGCGAGAATGCCGACAAAAGAAATGACCACCACGATCAGCCCCACTCTATCCTGGGAGAGGATGTATCCCCCCGCGATTGCGATGTTCACCACAGAGCCGAAAGCCGTCGAGATGCTTCGGATCACCCCAAATACGCGGGTTGGAGCTTCCTGCAGCGCCCAGATGAAATCGTTGAAATAATCCGGATCGTCGTAGCATTTCAAATCCATCCTGACGGCCTTTTCATACAGCATCATCCGGATGCGCCGGTTGATCCGCTGGGTACTAACCGGGGCCAACCGGTTGTTTAACAACGCGTGTCCGACGATGATAAACACCTCTGTGCCGAGAAACACCGCGATGATAAACAGAGCCGCTTCCCAAAAAGGACGGCCTTCGGTAATGGCGTTGATAATATACCCGATCATATATATGTGTTCGATAAATACGGCAACATGGCTGATGGCGCCATCCAGCAGGCTGATCAGGGTGTAACCGGGCGCCTCCTGCCAGGCGATGCGGAGCAAGAAAAGGTTGTTGGACAGAATGCGGCCAAACCCGGCCCTTCTCCTATCCTCTTTTCGTCTGGTGCTGTCGGGTGCGGAGCGACTCATTCCCCCCTCACCTCCACCAGATAGTTTTCCGCCTGTTTACGGAACAGGTCGGCGTAGGCTCCTTTCTTTTTCATTAGTTCCGTATGAGTTCCTTCCTCGGCGATCCGGCCCTCCTGAAGCAAGAAGACGCGATCCGCGACGGCTGCGGAGGAAAGACGATGGGAGATAAAGAGGCTGATTTTTTTCTCTCCCTTCCGGCAAAGATGGAGAAAGTTGCGGTACATATGATATTCGGCCACCGGATCCAGCGCGCTGGACGGCTCGTCCAGTATCAAAATCCGGCTTTTTTTGGCAAAGGCACGGGCGATTGCCACCTTCTGTTCCTCTCCTCCGGACAGCATCGCCCCCTGGTCGTCGAATTCCCGGGTCAGGGTGGTGTCCATCCCATGAGGAAGCGCCTCGATGGCCGAATACACCCCGCTTTCCTCCAGGGCGCGCCGTGCCGCTTGCCGTGGATCGCCCTCCACCTCGTTCCCCATCAGCACATTATCGGCGACACTCATGGAGAAAATCTGAAAATCCTGGAAAGTGGACCCGATCAGCGCGCGGTATTCGCGCAGATTGTATCGGCGGATGTCCACACCGTTGAGCAAAATCGTGCCTTCGGTCGGATCATACAGCCGCATAATGAGCTTGACCAAGGTGCTTTTTCCCGAGCCGTTATGTCCGACGAGAGAAACGACCTCACCCGCGCGCAAAGTCAGGGTGATCCGGTGCAGGACCTCTTCCGCGTCCGGACGATACCGGAAACTCACCCCGTGCAGTTCGAGTGTCTCCACCTCGGCCGGAGCGGGAAGGCCAGGCTGGTCCTCCGGGATTTTTTCATGATAATCCAGAAACGCATGGAGATTATCTGCATACAGCGCGTTGCTGAAGATGGAGACCAAACTTCCCGTCAGATTGATCAGCATCCCGGTGGAACTGACCGCGGAGTTAGCCACCACCACAAAATCCGAAACCGTCATCGTGCGGCTGACCATCGCCATATAGGCGCCGAGCAGCCAGATGCCCTCAAAAAAGATGGGATAAACGAAACTGTCCCGCAAGACGGTAAAACCGGCCAGCCGTTTCCAATATCGCTTGGTAACGCCGATATGCCCCTCCATCGCCCGGTCATAGGTGCGGGTCATTACCTCGAAAATGTCGGTCAACCGCATATCTTTGGCGTATTTCTGCAAATAAACCGTGCGGTTGACATAATCCTGCCGGCGTTCAAAAGGGACATAATCCATCCGGCGATCATACTCCGCCTGTCCCTGTACCAGCCCGGTGATCACGTTAACCGCCATGGGCACCAGCGCGGCCAGACCGATGAGGGGCTGGATGGTAAACAAGTTGACCGCCACCGCCGTGGAAGCGAGTACGGAGGCGCAGAAACGGGCGCTCTCATCCACCGCGCCGGTACAGCGTTCTACCGCTTCGGAGGCCGCTTTTGTATATTGGCTGTAGTATTCCTCGTCCTCGTAGCATTGCAGCTCCACATTGGCTGCCTTTCGGAACAGCCGGAGATTCATTTTTTCAATCAGCTTCTGGTCGGACAAGGGGTTATACCACTCCGCCATCCAAGCGCTGAAAAGTTGAGACAGCATCCAAGCCGCCACGGTCAGGGCCAGGAACACCGCCACTTCCGCAAAGGAACGGTTCAGGTCCTCCGCACCAAACAGATACCGCATGAACACAACCGTCTCGAATACCCAGAACCCAAAACCGATGAAATAGGACAGAAAACTTATCACTACCCGGCCGGGATCGGCTTCCCAGACCATTCGCATCATATAAACGTTGCTCTTTGCCGCATGAGCCGGTCCGCGATGCCGCTTTTCTTCTTTCTTCATATTCGTTTTTTCCTCCTCAAAACCTGATAAACAGTTTAAAAGACCGTTTCTCGCTACTCCCCCTTTCAAAAATACCGCATGACTGCCGCGCAAACGCTAAAAGGAACCGTCCTTCTCAAAATAAGGTAGGAAGATTTTATTTTATAGTTTTTTGTGTTATGATGGTAAGCAGATACGTCCTATTTTGCCAAATGCATGCAAAAGGAGAGGGCCCGTATGCCCAAAGTCGGTTTAAGAATCTTGAAATCCGCCCTCGCGGTCTTTTTGTGTTTCGCCGTATATCTGATTCGGCAGGACGGTATGCCGTTCTACTCCGCCATTGCCGCCATTTTGTGCATGCAGCCATATGTACGTCACAGCTTTACGACCGCCCTCAACCGCACCATCGGCACTTTGGTCGGCGGCGCTTATGGGCTGTTGATCTTGCTACTGCTGCGCATCGACTCGATCGCCATCCGGCCTTTGCTGGTATACGGCATCATCTCCGCCGCCATCATTCCCCTGATGTATCTAACCGTCCTCATGAAAAAAACACCGGCGACTTATATCACCTGCGTGGTCTTTCTAAGCGTGGTGGTGTCACACGGAACGGACACCGCCCCCTACTGGTTCGCTCTCGATCGTGTGATCGACACCCTGATCGGTATCTTTATTTCGCTGTTGGTCAACATCCTGGTCTTTCCACAAAAGCCGCCGGCCGACCATCCACAGACCGGCGGCTCTCCCGAACACGAAGAGACCGCATCTCCTGCCTGCAATCCCGATCATGTAGAAGGCGGATCCTCTTTGTTATCGTCTTTGTCGTCCGGTACAGACGTATCCGACGCCGGTGGATTTTCGGAAGGTGTCCCTTGCTTCCCTTTGCTCAACACGCGGATCAACACCATAGCCACCACCAAGGCCAGTCCGACCCCCGCCAATATAAAGGGGAGGGGCGAACGCGGCGGTTCGCCGGTGGATGGAGATGCGAAAAGAGGAAGCAGCCCAGCTAACCCTGCCGTCCATCCGGTTATCCAGTGATTCATGTCAAAGCCTCCTTTTATAATCTCTGCCAAACATTGTACCGCAGTTTGTTCAAAAGTACAACAATTTCTGGTATCTATTTTGCTCTTTCCAGACAGTCTGCCGGATACAGGGGTATTTTCTTGAAGTATGGCCGCGAATATGGTAAAATGAGACCTATTCTATGTTGTCTGTGCCGTCGTCCAACGGTGTAGGTAGTCCAAAGAAAGGAAGTTGTCCCCATGCACGACGCTTACGAGACTCCGTTTTCCTCTCGTTATGCCAGCCAAGAAATGCAGTTTCTCTTTTCACCCGACCACAAATTCCGAACCTGGCGGCGGCTGTGGATTGCGCTTGCCGAGGCGGAACAGGAACTCGGCCTTCCTATTACCGACGAGCAGATTGAGGAACTGCGCGCTCACGCCGACGATATCAATTATGACGTCGCCGCTGCGCGTGAAAAAGAAGTCCGCCACGACGTGATGGCCCATGTGTACGCATATGGCCAGCAATGTCCGAAAGCGAAAGGAATCATTCATCTGGGCGCGACAAGCTGCTATGTTGGGGACAACACCGATCTGCTGATCCTCTACGACGCGCTCCGTCTGATCCGGCGCAAGCTGGCTGCCGTCCTTGCCCTGCTTGCCCGATTTGCAGAGGAATATAAAGCGGTTCCCACTTTAGCATTTACCCATTTTCAGCCGGCTCAGCCCACGACCGTGGGAAAACGGGCCACTCTCTGGGCACAGGAATTCCTGATGGATCTCGAAGAGGTGGAATACCGCCTTTCCCGTGCCCGCCTGCTCGGTTCTAAAGGTACCACCGGCACCCAGGCGAGTTTTCTCGAATTGTTTGAGGGGGACCATGAGAAATGTCGGAAACTGGACCGCCTCATCGCCAAAAAAATGGGATACGATGCTTGTTTTCCGGTCTCCGGTCAGACCTATCCGCGCAAACTGGATTCCATGATCCTTTCGACCCTTTCGGGTATCGCCCAGAGCGCGTCCAAGTTTTCCAATGACATCCGCCTGCTTCAGCATCTCAAAGAGGTGGAAGAACCTTTTGAAAAGCACCAGATCGGCTCGTCCGCCATGGCCTATAAGCGCAACCCTATGCGCAGCGAACGGATCGCCGCTCTATCCCGCTATATCATCGCGGATTCCCTTAATCCCGCTATGACCGCCGCTACCCAGTGGTTTGAGCGAACTCTCGACGACAGTGCGAACAAACGCATCAGCATGGCGGAGGGATTTCTCGCGGCCGATGCGGTACTCTCCCTGGTCATCAACGTAGTGGATGGTCTGGTGGTCAACACCGCGGTCATTGACCGGGATCTGCGCCGGGAACTGCCCTTTATGGCAACCGAAAACATCATGATGGACTGTGTTAAACGGGGCGGTGACCGCCAGGAACTGCATGAGCGGATTCGTACCCATTCCATGGCTGCCGCGCAAAGGGTCAAGCAAGGAGACGGTGTCAACGATCTCCTTGAACGGATCGCAGGGGATCCGGCTTTCGGCGTTACCCTGTCCGAACTCGAAGCCGTTCTGGATCCTGTCCGGTATGTGGGACGAGCGCCGGAACAAACGGAGGAGTTCCTGCGCGAAGAAATCGCACCCATATTGGAAAAATACCAGGACTGCCTGGATGTGAAGGTAGATATCCGGGTATAAGGCCTTTTCTCGCACCGCAACATCAAAACCGTCCGGCAATTGCCGGACGGTTTTACGTTTCTCCTCTGGATAAAGAGAACCTGTGGTCCAGAATCCAATGGATACAGTTCTCTTATTGTTTTGACTATTCCGCATCTATACGCTTTACGAGATAATCTATTTAACCTTTTCACAAAACAAAAATATCGCTGGCATTCCATCCAGCGATACAAAAAGCATTCTTCTTTTCGGCTCTTTTCAGAGGGAAAACAAGGCAAGAGCCCTGAGAACTGAACAAAGGGAGAAGAGGAGATGAAACAAGAGGGAAATAAAGATTCCCAATATAAGGTCAAGCCCTCGGTCTATTAGTACTGCCAAGCTCAAAGTGTCACCACTCTTACACTCGCAGCCTATCTACCAGGTAGTCTTCCTGGGACCTTACCTGATTGAATCAGTGGGATATCTCATCTTGAGGCCGGCTTCACGCTTAGATGCTTTCAGCGTTTATCCGATCCGCACTTAGCTGCCC
>USDZ01000006.1 GCA_900553525.1 uncultured Oscillospiraceae bacterium | reverse complement strand
CGTCGACCTCTAGCGTGACAGGCTAGCGTTCTAACCAGCTGAACTACCGGGCCATTTTTTTGGTGGGAACAACAGGGCTCGAACCTGTGACCCCCTGCTTGTAAGGCAGGTGCTCTACCAGCTGAGCTATGCTTCCATAATCGCCGCCTCACCAGCGACGCTGTATATCATACTACATACCAGGCGGATTGTCAACCGGTTTAGGGCAATTTTTTTCAGTATCTGTGCCCATTTCAGCTCGTTTTGCAAGGGCTTCCATTTCATCCGGTGTAAAGTGGTAAACGGCATTGCAGAAGTGGCAAACAGCCTCTGTCATCCCCTGTTCATCCGGCAAAGAACGAATCTGCTCAGGCGGCAGCGCGGCGAAAGCACGCAGAACCCGTTCTCGTGAACACGTGCAGCGATAAACCGGCTCTCCGGTATCCAGAATATCGAAATCGAAGCCTGTAAGGACCTTTTTCAATATCTTTTCCGGCGTCAATCCCTGGTCAAGCATCGTCGTCATAGACTCCAGAGATGCAACATTCTGTTCAAGACGAACAATTGCCTCTTCCGGGCAAAAGGGCAGTAGCTGCACCAGAAGTCCCCCCGCCGCTCTCACGGTCAGATCCGGATTAACCAAAACTCCCAACGCGCAAACCGTGGGGATCTGTTCGCTGGTTGCGTAATAGCTCGTAATATCCTCAGCGATTTCTCCACTGACCAACGGCGTACACCCCGCATAAGGCTCTGGACCGCCGGTATCCCGCAGGACATACAGCAAGCCATCGGTTCCTACTGCACCACCGACGTTTAACTTGCCGTCCGACCTGAGTGGGATCTCTACGACGGGATTGGTGGCATATCCGCGCACATAACCCATGCTGTCGGATACGGCGACAATCCGTCCAGCCGGTCCTCCTCCGTCCACACGCAGCGTCACCGAATCGTCACGACCCTTGAGTTGATATCCCATAAGAGAAGCTGCGGTAAGCAGGCGGCCGAGGGCCGCCGTGACAACGGCGGATGTACCATGAATCTGCTCCGCTCTGGCCACAATATCGGTTGCATCCAACGCCAAAGCTACGATACTCCCGTCGGTTGTCAGACTCCGCACCAGTTTTCCCATGGTTTTTAAACTCCTTTAACTTCCTAATTATCCTGTCTTCTCCCCAGCCGGCATATTGCCAATGTATGCGGCAAGACGGATTTGGTGCCCGTCCCCTTACCGGGCTTCTTCCACCATTCTAGTATTGCGGGTCACGAATACCATTCGCTCCTCTTCCGGTTTCGGCGGCAGAAAGGAACGATCGCCCATAACTGCTAGTGTTTCAAACCCCTCTTCGGCCAAAAGACACCGTAGGGTTCTCTCCGAATAGGCTCGTTCCCTAACCTCGTCGGTCAGCCGTTGATATAGATCATCCGCTCCCGTCCGACAGAAAAAGTCCAGCGTCATCGCCACCTCACAGGTGCGGGGAATATACCGGTTTCTCCAGACACAACAGATATTCTCCTCTTCCAGCACAAATGCTTGGTCCCCGAGCACCGTTCGATGTTTAAACGGGGTATTCACATCGAAAATAAACAGCCCTCCGGGATCTAAAAACAGCCTCAGACGGTGCAGAACTGACCGAATATCGGCAGTGCAAAGCAGATGATTGAGACTGTCCAGTACACAGACAGCGCCTTCCACCGTCCCATATAAATCGAGAAAACGCATATCCTGCCGTAGGAACAAAATATTCCGTCCCGCGCCAACCGCTTTATCCGCTGCCAGTGCCAACATGTCTGGCGAAGCGTCTACCCCGATGACCTCAGCATCCGCCGCCAATTCAAGCGACAAAGAACCGGAACCGCAAGCGAGATCCAGCACCGTACCGGGCATAGTTCCTCCATAACGGATAAAAAGAGCGCGCAGATAACCGGCCAAGCCAGTATAATCCACATTGCCAGTCAGTCGGTCATAAAATGCGGCAAAAGCGGCATATTCATTGGAAGCCATTGATAGTCTCCACCCTTTCCATACCGGAGGATGGTACCCCGAAGTCTCGTCAATCCGGATCCCGATTTTTCTCCATCCGGGAAAAAACCATGTCATATGCGTCGCAACCATAGATCAAAGAGCGGTTGACCCGGCTGATGGTGGCGGTGGAGGCTCCAGTCGCCGCCACAATGTCGCTGTACACACGCTTATCGCTGAGCATTTTGGCCACCACGATGCGCTGGGACATAGCTTTGATTTCAGAGACCGTACAAAGATCCTCGAAGAACTGATAGCATTCCTCCATATTCTTGAGCTGGAGGATGGCCTGAAACAAAAAATCGGTGTTCTCGTCTTTGATTTTGGAATTCATGGGAAATCCCCCCAATGCTATACTCTGAATCTAGTTTAACACATTACAGCGTGAAAATAAAGAGGGCGGCGGAAATTTTCAACGGAATTCCGCCTAAAACCAAAAACATAAAAAAATCCGCCGGGGACTTCCGTACCCGGCGGTAAAGAATCTTTTAAACAATCAAGCCTTTCCGGCGCTGCCGAGAACCGTCTCGATCTTGTGCCTGACCACATCATGAATGAACTGGCGTCCATCACCCAGATACTGACGAGGATCGAAGTGAGTCGGATTTTCCGCCAGGTGCTTCCGGATACCGGCGGTCATGGCCAGACGCAGATCGGAATCCACGTTGATCTTGCAGACCGCCATCGAGGCTGCTTCCCGAAGCATATCTTCCGGAATACCGATGGCGTCGGCCATCTGCCCGCCGTACTGATTGACCAGCGCCACATACTCCGGCATGACGGACGAAGCGCCGTGCAGCACGATCGGATAGCCGGGAAGGCGGTCCATCACCTCTTTCAGAATATCAAACCGAAGCTGAGGCTTCTGGCCAGGTTTAAACTTAAAAGCGCCGTGGCTGGTACCGATGGCGATGGCCAAGGAATCCACCCCTGTACGGGAGACAAAATCCTGAACCTGATCGGGATCGGTGTAGTTGGCCTTATCCGCTTCGACCTTCACATCATCCTCGATGCCGGCAAGTTGGCCGAGTTCCCCCTCCACAGTGACGTTCCGCTCATGCGCGTATTCAACAACCTTTTTGGTAATGGCGACATTTTCTTCATAATCCAGGTGAGAACCATCGATCATTACCGAAGTAAAACCACTGTCGATGCAGTCCTTGCACAGTTCGAAGCTGGAGCCATGATCGAGATGGAGCGCAATGGGAAGGCCCGTCTCCTCCACCGCCGCCTGCACCATATGGGTCAAATAGGCGGAATGTGCATATTTACGGGCACCACCCGAAGCTTGCAAAATAACCGGAGAATTCAGTTCCTTGCAGGCTTCTACGATCCCCTGCACAATTTCCATATTGTTGACATTAAAAGCGCCGATTGCATAACCGCCTTCATAGGCCTTTTTAAACATTTCCTTTGTGTTGACAAGGGGCATTTTTCTCATCCTCCTGTGAAGTACTGTTTCTATTATACACCAATTTTTGAAAAAGAAAAAGATGGATTACCTCACAACTTGACTATCCGTTTTGTTAAATTCTTGTGAAAATCGCCCGGCTTTTATCGAACCTCCTGCGGATGGCAGCGGCAATAATGGAAAATCACCTGTTGGGCAATACCGGCATACCGCCCGAAATCGGCGGGCGTTTTATTCGGAAAGAGCGAAACCATTGCCCGTTTCATCCAAACATCGAGAGGAAAGGCCTCGAGTCTCCCTAAGCCATACAGCAGCACGCAATCGGCCACTTTCGGTCCAATGCCCCGAACCGTTTGCAATTCTCGCCTTGCCTCTGAAAGGGGCAGCAACGCCACCTGCTCTAGGTCCAGACGGCCGTCCGCCACCCGTCTTGCCGCGTCCCGTATGTAGGCATCCCGCCAACCGCAGCGCAGTTCCGCCATTTCTTCTGTCGTGAGCGACAGGATCCGTTCCGGAGTCGGAAAGGCAAAAGCCTCTCCGCCAAGAGGTTCTCCAAACCGGCAGAGGCGCCGAATGATGCCTTTGATCCGGGGAACATTGTTGTTTTGAGACAAAATAAAGGAGATTAGCGCCTCAAACGGCTCCTGCCGCAATACCCGCAACCCCGGAGAATAGCGGACACAACGCCTCATAACGCTTCCCATCCGGCGAACAAGGGAACGGTATATCGCCTCGTAATCCCGGTCAAGATCCAAATACCGGCGCCAAAAAACCTCAAATACTTCTTCTGTAACCGGTTCTTCCTGCGAACCGTCGATTGCGAGAACTTTTCCATCCCAATGGATTTGAGCGGCATGACACCCGGCAATCCCGCGATATCCGCCCTCTCCATACGGTTCAAAACGGAAACACTGCCCACAGTCAAACGTCTGGGCAAGGTCGATAGGTGGTGCATCCAGAATTCGCACACCGGTTTTGGTCGCTTCGACCCGCATCGGAATTCCCCCTTTTTTCATCTTGTCCAGTATACCACGCTGTGGTATACTGGGAAAAGAGCCAAATAAAGGAGCGTGACGCTCATGCGTGACGACATTACGACAATCCCGGTCAGCGAGGTCTTCGAGCCGCGGGACGGCTGTCCCCTGTGTCGGCTACGCAGCACCCTGGAAGACCGTGTGGTGGAATATATCACTGGCGCTGCCATGATGGAACCCGATGTCCGCATGGAAACCAATAAACAAGGTTTCTGTATCGATCACTACCGGATGATGCTGAAAAAGCGAAACCGCTTAGGTGTGGCACTGATTCTGGAAAGCCATCTGGACGAAATGGAAAAACAAATTTACGCCGGCCCTCCCATCATCGGGAAAAGCGTCAAAAACCAGGCAAAATCGGCTGTAAAAGCCGCCGACACCTGTTTTGTATGTAATCAAGTGGACTGGGCCATGAAACGGATGCTGGCCACGGTCTGCCGTCTTTGGGAGACCGAAAAGGAGTTCCGTGCACTGTTCGACGAACAGACGGCGTTATGTCTCCCCCATTTTTCCGCCCTCGTTGAAGCGGCTACCCGAAATATGAGCAAAAAAACGGCCCCGGATTTTATGAAAGCCGCCGCTACGCTCAGCCGCAGGACCCTTCAGGAAATACGGGAAGACGTCTCGCATTTTTGCAAAATGTTCGATTACCGCAACAGCGGCGAAAATGCCGATTGGGGCAATTCTCGGGATGCCATCGAGCGGGCCATCTGGTATCTGACCGCACGCCAGCCGTAAAAGCATGGGATCCGGACAGTTACATGTGCCGTGATGATTAGAAATGTGCTGAAATGGCATAAGCGAAATTTCCTGTATGCAAAACGCAGCATAAAGGCGCTTGATAGCCCGCGGGCTTTTTCAGAAGGGGCCGCCATTGCGCAAAATAATGCATGCATGTAAAAGCGAAGTTGCGCGTCTATAAAACGCGAAATAAGGGCCATAATCTATGGCCCTCCAGAGATTCTCAGGAGGCCGTTGCAAAAGGATTCCTTTTGCAACGGCCTCTTCTGCCTGTCGAAAAACCTGCAGATGGCTCTTGAAACGCCGCATTTTTCCACGGAGAGCAACAACTTCCGGAACCAGTTCACGAACGAAACAGCGGACATTGTTCCAGTTGAGGTCCACCCCTGCGTCGATCTTTCTCAGTAGACGATTCTCCGGCACCAGGCTTTCCGCATGCACAATCTCCATTACCCCCTCTGTCTATCTCCCATCTCTCCAGTATCTTTCCCATCACCCCTCCCTATTTTTCCCATATCCATGCATAAAGACCAGCCTATTGGCTGGCCTTTTTGTCTTACAAAAGGTTGGATTCCCGCGTGCGGAATTCTTTAACGGAGACACCGGTATACCGACGGAACAGGCGGCTCAGATAATTTTCATCCAGCAATCCCACGCATGCGCCGGCCTGTTTGAGAGACAACCCGCGCACTCGCATCAGCTCACATACACGCTCCATTTTCAAACGATTAAAATAGGCAATCGGACTTTGACCCGTGTATCGCTTGAAAACCATGCTCAAGTAACCGGCGCTGATATTCAGGGCCAAAGCAATCTCCTTCACCGTAACCGGACGATCCAGGTGTTCGGCTAGATAATGCAGGGCGGCGTCAGCCAGCACGGTGCTGGCAGATGACCGTTCAGAATCCGACCGATTTGGATGTTTCGTGTCCAGCAAGGACAGCAATTCAAATATGAGGGAGCGGCTTTTGGCGGAGGAAGGACCCGATACGGCATTTTCCGCCATGATTCTGGAAATCATTTGCCCAGCCAAGGTGGCCGTGGCTCCCGGTGTTTGAATCCAAGGCAGGCTGACCGCGCCCTCTTCCTCTTTTCGCTCAAAAGCCATTTGCAGCCCCACGGTACGGTGACGGCAGTATTTCCCATCGCTGTAATACCGCGTCGGACAAGCATAGTCGTTCACCACCACCGAACCCTCCGGTATCTTGACGGTCCGATTTCCCCGCTCCTGTATAATGTCGCCCTGCATGAGATAGCAGATTTCCAAACGGTCCGGCATAACCGCGAAGGTGATATCGTACCGTTCACTCCCATACTCATGTGCAAACCAAATCCGTGGTATAGACTTCGGTAAAAGAATCAAAGTATCCATTCCGTTTATCCTCTTGTTTTATAGGATACAGTATATCGCTTTTCGAAAGATTACACAAGAAGATTGTTGTTTTGTGCTACTTATGCGTAGGTTTGTGCATAGTCTTTTCAAATGATCCCGCTATAATGAGATAGAAAACTATTGTGAGGTGAAGCGGTCATGACCCGTTTAGAGCGGTTGAAAGCCCAGGCCTCCGCCCCTCTGCCGGATGGATGGAAAAAATGCAATCCGTATTATCTGTACCAAGGATACCGGCACCACTACGACGATCCGGTCCCCATAGCGAGAGCCTATGCGGAAGAGGCTCTCTGCCGGCTTCATCCGATCCACTTATATGATGACGATATAGTGCTTGGCTCCCTCCGTTCGATTGGTTCGAACGATCCGGAGATCACGGAGGGAATGCTGAAAAAAGCGGATGATATTGTCGGCAGTTACGGCAGACATCAATTCTGGATGAATTATGATCATTTTGCGCCGGACTATGCCACCATATTGGAGAAAGGCGTTGCGGGCACGCTGGAGGCTATTCGTCTATCGGCGGAAAAATATCGTGGAGATCCCCAAAAAACGGTTTTTTTAGAGGCCTGTCGGATCTCAATGCAGGGCTTTTCGGATATGCTCGAACGGTATGCAGGCGCGGCGCAAAAAAAAGCGGCGGCTATGTCGGACGGTCCGCAAAACCAGTTTTGGGAATTGTCCCGCATCTGCCATTCTCTAACTCTCTCCCCTCCCGCCACTTTCCATGAGGCGCTGCAGCTCCTCTGGCTGATACATCTGACCTTCTCCCTTCAAGGGCGGTATGCCATGGCGTTCGGGCGTCTGGATCAATTTCTTTACCCTTTTTACCTTCGCGATAGAGAAAAGGGGATTTTAAACGATGCACAGGCGCTCGAGCTGCTGTCCTGTACTCTTTATAAAATCGGTGAACGGCGGCTGTTTGCGGCGGATGACGTGGTGAATATCGCCATCGGAGGCCTAAAGCGGGACGGTTCCGGAGGAGTCAATGAACTGAGTTATCTGATCCTGCAGGCAGTGGAAGAATGCGGCATTCCCGGTCCGAATCTATCCGCCCGCTTGTATACGGACGTACCGGAACCATTCATGGATGCCTGTCTGCGTGTCATAGGCAGTGGCATCGGCTATCCCGCTCTTATGAACGACAACGTGAATATTCCGGCCCTGGCCCGCTATGGATATACGCTGGAAGATTGCCGCGATTACTGCATGGTGGGATGCATTGAGAATTTTATTCAGGGTAAACAGCCTCCCTGGTCGGACGGTCGTTTTAATTCTCCCAAATACTTAGAATATGCCCTAAATGGCGGCGACTGTATGCAAACGGGATTGCATTTGGGAACCGACACCCCTCCGGCGGAAGAAATCGGAGACATGGACACTCTATTGCAAGCCGTGGAACAGCAAATGGCTTATGGAGCTGCCGAATACATGGCGGTTTTCCATAACGAGAACGGCCGCTATAATCGGCAACAGTATACCCAGCCCTTCCTTTCCTGTTTCTGCCGGGATTGCATCGGACGTGGACAGGATATTAACGACGGAGGCGCCCTCTATCCGTCGGTTCACGGTGTCTGCGGGATGGGGATCGCCACTATGGCCGATTCTCTGGCGGCGATTGAACAAGTCGTCTTTGAACAGAAAAAGATTACGCTGGCTGGACTGCGGGACGCCTTGAAAGCGAATTTCGCCGGATATGAAGATCTGCGCTCGGATTTGCTGGCAGCGCCTAAATATGGCAATAACCTCGAATCCGTCGATAAATATGCAGTATGGTTTATCCAGAGCCATGCCCGTATCTTCTCACGATACAAAACAAGGGACGGCGGCGGGGTATATCTTGCCATTGCCTCGAATGTGCAGAACATCTCGGCCGGACGGGAGGTTGCCGCCACCCCTGACGGACGCCTGAACGGAATGCCGTTGAGCGACGCGGCTTCCCCCACGCACGGCAGAGATAAGGACGGACCTACTACAACGTTTCTTTCCCTATCCAAGCCCGATTATACTTTTGCTGGTGCCGGTACGGTCGTCAACCAGAAATACAGTCCGGCGATGTTTCGAGACCCTAAAAAACGCGCATGTCTGTCCGCTCTGATCCGCACGTATTTTCTCAAAGGCGGACAAGAGGTACAGATCAATTCCATCTCTCGGGATGTTCTGCGGGACGCGATGGAAAACCCCGACTCTTACCGCAACCTGGTGGTGCGGGTATCCGGTTTCAGTGCCTATTATGTCTGCCTTGACCGGTCGGTACAGGAAGATATCCTGATGAGGACGGAACATGGATGACATAAAAGGGATGATCACCGATATCCAAGGCTTTTCGACCGATAATGGACCCGGTATCCGGACTACCGTTTTTATGAAGGGCTGTAATCTCCGCTGTCCTTGGTGCCACAATCCCGAAACCCTCCTGTCGATGCCGCAATTGCTCTTTTATGCGGCGCGTTGCCGCCACTGCGGGCGGTGTGTATCCCTTTGTCCGCATGCCTGTCATTCGGATGACGGAAATAGCCATACCTTTCACCGCCTGTCCTGCACCTCCTGCGGTGCCTGTGCGTCCGGCTGCCGTGCCGACGCCTTAGCGATTGCCGGAAAAAAGGTCGGCGTCGGGGATATTTTGCCCCGTATTGTAGCCGATCAGGCATATTACGACATGTCCGGAGGGGGACTCACTCTCTCAGGCGGAGAACCCCTTTTGCAGGCGGCCTTCTGCGCGGAACTTGCGAAACGCTGTGCCGCGCAGGGGATCCAGACCCTGATCGATACGGCGGCCTGTGTTTCTTACCGGCATTTTGAAACGGTATTACCTTATATACGGGAGTTTTATGTCGATTTGAAATGTCCCGACGAGAGTTCCTACCGGCGTTATACCGGAGGCAGCCTCAAGATCGTTCTAGACAATCTGCGCCGATTATCGGACGCCGAAGCGGCGATTACCATCCGAATCCCCATCATCCCCCACATCAACGACGATCCGGTTTCCTGCCGTCGGATAGCGAATTATCTGAACGGAATTGCGGTAAAGGAAATCCATTTGCTGCCGTTTCATAAACTGGGTTCGAGTAAATACAAGGCATTGGGTCTGGACTATTCCTATTCCAAATATCCGGCTTATTCACCCGAAAATTTAGTTCCGCTGCTCGACTCATTTCAACCATATCCGGTATCCATTGCCGGATGAATCAAAGGAGGAGATCACATGAACCATGCAAGAGCCGCCCTCTTTATGGGACCGCACCAGCCGTTCGAAATCCGTGAATATCCCCTCTCTCAGCCGGATAAGGGAATGGTACAGCTCGATCTCATCGCAAGCGGAATCTGCGGCACGGATGTCCATATTCATGAAGGACGTCTGCCCACCGGATACCTGTCCATTATCGGTCACGAATTCATCGGCCGGGTACGGAACATCCATCCCGAGGACAGTAAAAGCAGCGGCATCCAAATCGGAGATGCCGTGATCGTGGATATCGCCTGTCCCTGCGGCGCTTGCACTCTTTGCCACAGCGGCGATGACGCAAATTGTATCCATATGGGTGTGACGAATGCAGGGAACCCTGAACAAGCTCCTCATTTTTGGGGCGGGTTTGCCGAAGCATCGTATGCACCCATCAAAAATCTGATCCGGATTCCGGACGGTCTCGATCCCAAAACCGTCAGCGTATGTGCCTGCGCGGGTCCCACGGCGATACATGCCTTTGAACTGGGACGCAAAGCCAATGCCGGTATTGATACAGCCAATGTCGCAGTGGTGCAGGGGCTGGGACCGGTTGGCCTTTTTGCGGTGGGATACCTGGCTGCGCTTGGAATTCCCCATATCGCTGTGGTTACGGCAAGGCACAATCCGAAGCGGGCGCAGTTGGCAAGACGATTGGGCGCCACCGACATCTATAATTTGGAAGAACAGGGTATCCAAGAAATCACGGCTTCCATCGCGGCGCTGAATGAAAGCATGGGCGCCGATCTGGTCTTTGAAGCAAGCGGCAGTCCCGCAGCTGTTCCACAAGGACTCGGGATGCTCCGCAATCGGGGTGTTTATTTGATCCCCGGACAATACTCCAACAGCGACGGTGTCCGGATTCAACCCGAATGGATTACCTTCCGAGCCCTGCACCTGATTGGGTCTTCTCAATACTCCCTTCAGGATGTGGATCTATACCTGCGTTTTCTGCAATCCCATCCACAGCTCTGGCCTGTGATCGATGATCTGGTAACGGAGTACTCCGTCGTCAACATCAATACAGCATTTGAAGACATCCGAATGGGTAAAAATATCAAAACGCTGTTGGTTCCCTGACAGAATTTCTTATAACTCTGGAAGTTATCGCTTTGTTCAGAGGAGAACCCCCCTTCGTAGAAAAAACAAGCTACGAAAGGGGGGTTTTACATACCAGAAAAAAGCGGGTCTTTCAATCAAAAAGACTCATCTGCTTTCCTGTATAAGCCGGTCGATAAGATGATGTGCTCTCTTTATGCAGAAAGGAACCCGGCAAATCGTTCAAAAAAACGGACGGTTCTGTTCCGGTCAGGAGCAGCAGTTCTTCTTTTGCCCGGGTCATCCCCACATAGAACAACCTGCGCTCTTCCGCCACATCGCAGATGCGCCCAGGGGTCATCAGCGGAATCGTTCCTTTATTTACGCCGCATAAAAATACAACGGGAAACTCCAGCCCCTTCGACCCGTGGAGAGTCATCAGCGAAACCGCCTCTGCATGATAAGCTCGGCTTCCACAGCGTCGCACATCGGATTCCTGACCCCAGGACAAATCCTGTAAGAACGTATCCATGTCCGGATACAAAACCGCCATATCGAGCAGGCGGTCCATAGCTGTGCGTACCGTCGGAACCGTTCCTGTCGGAAACGCGTCCCGAACATAGGATTCCAGCAGACGATCCGGTTTCTCCCTTTTCATACGCGGAGCGTAAACACGCAGGTGATCCGCCAGCATAGAAAACCCCAAGTCACGCTCTGCATTATCCAGCAATTCGACAAGAATAGGGAGATGCTTCTTTTCACCGGCGTAAACCTCCAGAATCCCTGCCGCCGCTTTCGGATGTCCCGCGGCCTTCAGCAGAGTGCGAAGCGAAAGGGTATCTGCTGGCCGGTTCAAGAAGCGAAAAAAAGCCAGCACGCGCCGGACCGGTTCTTGTTCGAGAAATTCCTCCCGTCCGGACACAACATAAGGCACGGATTCTTTTTGCAAACACTGTTCGATCAATTCAGCCTGCCGATGAGTGCGGTAAAGCACTGCGATATCCGAGAAACCCACGGTATTTGCCCGGAGCATATGCACGGCGCCGTATGCTCCGGTGTCAAGCATATCCAGTCCCCCGACGAGACGATTGATTTCCTTGGCAATAAAGAGTGCTTCATCGAACGGGTCGGAAACCGTTACCAAGCGAACACGCCCGCCCTCTTTTTGTTGCGCCTCCAAATGGGGTGGCGCCTCGCCTGGAAGCCGAAAAAGAACTGGTAAAGCCGCTCCGATGATCGACGGAGTGGAACGGTAATTCCGAAACAGTGTGATCTCCCGTAAATCCGGCCTTTCCTCCCGCAATCGGTCAAAGCAGTGAGAGTCGGATCCCCGGAATCCATAGATCGCTTGATCGGGATCCCCAATAACAAACAGACTCTCCCCCATCCGGCTCCACGCCTGGACCAACTGGAACTGAACGGGATTGATATCCTGAAACTCATCCACCAATAGGTGGCGGAACCCCTCTAAAGAGGTTGCCTCGCCATCCTTCAGACAGTGCAGTTCTTTCAGCAAAAGATCATCAAAATCCAGGACGGACAAATCCTGCAAGCGGTGCGTATACGCATCGAAAAAAAGAGAATACGATGAGGAGGCATCTGCGTCCGTCGTCTGCCCAGTCAAGCCGTTTTTGCGGTCGGAAACCGACCGCAGAGCGTCCCGTACCGAAATTTTCAGGTCCAACTCCCCGATAATTTTAGACGCGATAGCGGCGGCCTCTTCCCGGTCCAGAAGCACCGCTGGTTCTTTATGTTTGGAAAGACGGTCCAAACAGATAGCGTGAAAAGTGCCGATCTTCATGGCTCTGACGATTTTCTTATCTCCAAAATGAGCCAACAGCCGTTCTTGAATTTCCCGAGCGGCTTTATTCGTAAAGGTCACGGCCGAGATATGAGCAGGATTTACGCCTCGTTCCTCCACTAAGTAGGCGATACGGCAAACCAAAGTTCGGGTCTTTCCCGTACCGGGTCCAGCGATAACGGCCACCGTTTGTTCCCCCGCAGAGGCAGCGGCCCACTGCTCATCATTCAGTCCGTAATGGAGAGCGGCTTCTACAGCCATATTCTTTTGTGAACTGGTCTTTTTTCGGTTTACCGCCGCGGGTTTCCTGTCCTTCTGTTTTCCCTTGCCCGGTTGTTTTTCCCTCTCAAAAAGAAACAGTTGTCCCGCATATCGTTCGATTTCCTCTGGATCCAAGATACGCACCTGACCATATTCGCCGTCGTAGCCCGGACTGACTTCCACACGGCCTGCCCGAAGCCGGCGGATTCCCTCCGCCACACAGGGGCCTGCCGCCTGTTCGATCAAATCGAGAGGAGTTTGCCGCAGAATGGTAAATTCAGGCCCCAGCTGACTCAAAAGGCCAAAATAGGATTCCTGTACTTTTTTCCCAGAGGCTGAACGGCCGGTGGACGCGGCAATGACTTCTGGCAGAGGCACCAAGCTTTCAAAGGGCCGATGCTGTGGTGGGATATAGCCCTCCTCTCGGTCGGCCAGCTCCTCAACCCGATGGAGAACTCCCACCGTAATTCGCCCGCCGCAGACCGGACATTTGCCGCCCACCTGTTCCGTCTGTTCCGGCTTCAGGCATTGCCCGCACGCGCGGTGCCCGTCATAATGATATTTTCCCTCCTCGGGGAAAAATTCGATGGTTCCCTGAAATGCGGGATCATCCGGTGTCTGCAGAGTTCTTGCTATAGCGGTATAGGAACGGTCTGTATCCAATATGTTGGCTTCTCTTCCCAATTTGGCAGGCGAATGGGCGTCGGAGTTGGAAATCAGGGTGCATTGATCCAGGGCCGATAGCCTCCAGTTCATAGGCGGATCCGAAGAGAGCCCTGTTTCCAGTGCATGTATATGGGATGTCAGATCTTCAAAACACTCTTCGATACTGTCAAAACCCGAAAAAGCCCCAAACATAGAAAAATGCGGTGTCCAGATATGAGCGGGAATGAACACCGCGTCTGGACAGGTCTCCAACGTGATCTCAAGCAGATCCCGGCTGTCCAATCCCAGGATAGGGCGTCCGTCCGAATGCAGATTTCCGATCTCCTCCAATCGCTTGGCAAGGCGTTCTGCCTGCTCAAGGCCGGGAAGGAGAATCAGGTTATGGACTTTGCGGACCTTACCGTTTTTCTTATAAATTGAACTGATCTCCCCCGTGACGAGAAATCGAGGCTTTTCAGTGAACCCATCTGTCTCGCCGGGAAGCCGAAACCCCTCTTTGAGTGTATACAGGCCGTCCTCAGCCGGTTCCAGCTTTTCCCGCAATTCCTCCCGCCAGGCCGGATGGGTAAAATCCCCTGTTCCGATCACATCGAGTCCCTTACGCCGCGCCCAGAGATCCAGATATTCCGGCACACAGTCTCGGCTGGTTGCTCTGGAATAGCGGGAATGGATATGGAGATCCGCCAAAAGCATCCTTTTTCACCACTTTCTGACAAAAAATTGCCTCCTCTATCATAAGACAAACGATAGAAAAAGGCAATCCTTTAGACAAAAGGTAGGCACTTAAAAATTCTGGTCAAGCCTGAGAATAAAGACATAGCTGTCTTCGGGATGTGTGTGGAGCAAAGAAACCCGAAACCCTCGCAAGGCCGTCGGTTCCACTAGGGAACTGAAGCGCGTAGGCGTGTGTTCCTCCAGAGAATAGGAGAACACGGTCTCTCCGGCCGGGAGATACACAGATGAGGTCATAGCCACTTCCTCGTATCGGATATTCCCGTCTTCATCTAATAAAAAATCCTCGATATAGATTGTTTCCCCGCTATTGGCCGGCAGGCTGATTTGAAGGTTATTCCATACAGAAGTTTCCAGCGGCGTATATTCCTGGAGATAGATAGCGAATGCTTGTGAAGCCGCTTCACTGTCCGCTAGATCCTTCTGCAAAAAAGTCATGGTATCCACCCGCAGTCCGTTTACAGAAACCATTGGCGCCGTTGTATCGATTCCCCCGGTCTCCGCCGTGCAGCCGAAACAAACCAATAAAACGCATACCGCCACCGCCAAGCAGGCGATTCGTTTGCCTAGATTCCGCCCCCAAAACACAATCCTCGTCCCTTCTTTATCCCTCATTCTTGGATGTGGCAAATATCTTGGTCGCGTCTAACCAGAAACCATCCGGCCGGGCAATCAGACGCGCGTTCTGATAAGCCATGTCCAAGGTCAATATGGTGGTCCCGATATATTGCCCATGGACCAGCTCCATACTGAGCGCTACCGTCGGAGGCAATACCTCTTTGGACTCGCCCTCCTGGATAGCCTGGACTCCTTCGAGATAAATCGGCATTAAAAACTGAATTTTCCCGGTAGACGGCCAGAACTGAGGCGCCACCAGCTTATAATTGCGCTTGGAAAGCTCGAGCGAAGCCTTGAGAGCCCCTTCAAACATCTGGCGGCAGCGAGCGATATCCTGCATGTTGTCAAAATTAAACCGCAAAGCCTGGTCCCGCAAGCCCTGGTTGATCCGGCTCATATTGTCCTGGAAGATATGCTCGTCCGCGATATTAATGCCGCCCGGCTTTTGCGCGATTTCCCAATTAAAAAGAAGGTCGCCGGGGTCGTCGTAAAACGTGGCCATTTCCAAAGGAGCGTTACGGGAATAATTACAGAAAACCCGGTTGCTAGACTTATAAATCTCCGGGTTTCGGTATTCCTGCCGAAACAGCGAATCCCGGGCCGAGTCGGGCACGATATCACATACGAGATAAAGTTCGTTGAATGAGGCGTCGATGAGCCCGGTATTCAGCAGCATCTTCTCCTCTTCTTCATTGATATAGATTTTGCCCTGACGAAAAAGCTGAAAATAGGTATTCTCCAGATAGTTTTTCAAGATCGGATGGGTAATCTTGGTTTGAAAATTGGTGAAACGCCAGTTTTCGTATAATGCCTCGTCTGCCAGACGGCCTAATAATTCATTGAGCTCGTTCATATCGCTGAACACGATGTCCCCGATATGCCAGCAGCCTGTTTTGGAGCGGATATCATCCCGCAGGAGGCTTTCCCGTTGGATGAACAGACCGTAATATTCACAGCCGTTTTCGTCACGCCGCATATTTTTTAAAGTATGGGCAAATATACGCTCCCGGCTATTCTGGAAACGGTATCCGGTATCGAACACATAGAGCACGCTTCCCTGACGGTTCCGTCCTCCTCCGCAGCGGTAGGTCAGAAAATTTTGCTTCGCCAGCGTCTGGTCCACCAGTTTGTCCATCGTGTGTTTGGCTTCCTTAATCGACATGTTTCCCGTCATTTGGACAAACTGGAAAACCGACCGCTCGTACTCTTCGTTAGTATTGAAATGAATGAGCCGCTCCACGCTCATATGCGACATCCTTCCCTTATCCGCTCGTCCGCGCCTGACCATCGGCTCAGTTCGTTTACTTCGGCAAAACAAACCCCATTTTCTTCTTGACTTTGTTCAGTGTCTTTTCCGCGAGGCAGGCCGCCTTGCCGGCCTGCTCTTTCATCAAAACATCGAGCTGCGCTTTGTCATCCAACAGCGTGCGGAACCGTTCCTGAATTGGGGCGAGCGCAGTGATCACCGCTTCACCGACCGCCGATTTGAAGTCACCATAGCCCTTCCCATCGAAATCCGCTTCAATTTGGTCATAGGAACGACCGGTGACCGCGCTGTAAATCTCCATCAAATTGCTCACTCCGGGTTTATCCTCCCGGCGGCAGACCTTGGCCTCGCTGTCGGTGACAGCCCGGCGAAATTTTCTCCGGATGGTATCGGGATCATCCAGCATCGAGATGAACGCATTTTGATTGCTGTCCGACTTGGACATTTTCTTTGTCGGTTCCTGAAGGGAGAGGACATTGGCGCAGTTCTGCAGGATATATGGCTCGGGAAGCAGGAAAGTCTCGCCGTATAGGTTGTTAAAACGTCCGGCGATATCCCGGGTCAGTTCACAATGCTGCTTTTGATCCTTGCCCACTGGAACCAAATCCGGCCGATACAGCAAAATATCCGCCGCCATTAGAGTGGGATAGGCAAATAATCCAAGATTGACGTTATCCGCGTGCTTTTGAGACTTATCCTTAAACTGGGTCATACGGGATAATTCCCCAAACTGTGTACAGCAGCCCAGCAACCATCCCAGTTCCGCGTGAGCAGGGACTTGTGACTGGACGAAAACCAAACTTTTTTGTGGATTAAGTCCCACCGCCAAAAGCAGCGCATATACCTCATAAGTGCGCTGACGGAGTTTGGCCGGTTCCTGCCGTACGGTCACGGCATGTAAATCGGCCACGCCGAAAATGCAGTCGAATTCCTCCTGCAAGGCCACCCAGTTGCGCATAGCCCCCAGATAATTGCCGAGCGTCGGGATCCCAGAGGGCTGTATAAGACTCAACGCCCGTTTTTTCCGGGGCTGTATATGGTCGGAAGAGTTTGGCATAAGGTTTCGTTCCTTTCGGAAGCGGCCCCAAAGGCGCACTTCTTATTTGAGATAATCCCGGGCGAAATTTCCCAGGCGAATCAGGCCCTTGCGCATCGCCTCGTCTGTAGGAGTGGAAAAATTGATGCGGAAGGAGAGGCAGGGCAGATCGGACGAGGTCAGAAAAGCATTGCCCGGCACCACCGCCACCTTGTGATCTCGGACGGCTAACGTGCAGAAAGCCGGCATATCTGTGCCCTCGGGCAACTGGCACCACAGGAAGAGTCCTCCCTGAATAGGATGGTAAGTAATCCCTGCGGGTACAAGATGTTCATTCACAAGATCGATCATCAGTTTGGCCTTCTGCCGGTAAATCTCCTGGAGGCGGCGCAGATGAGCCTCGTAATCGGTTTCCCGCATAAATGCTTCGGCCAACATCTGATTCCACATAGGAGTATGGACATCTTCCCCTTGTTTGCATACAATCATTTTCGCCAGAAGAGCGGAAGGCGCTATGACATATCCCACGCGAATACCAGGAGACAGAACTTTGGAAAAGGTTCCCACATAGGCCACGTATCCGTTCTCATCAAAAGATTTGACAGCCGGCACAGGATCCCCTTCGAACCGCAAGTCTCCGTAAGGGTTGTCCTCCAATACAAGAAACCCGTATTGTTCCGCAAGTTCTAGAATTTTCCGACGTTTTTCCAAACTGGTGGTAATACCAGAAGGATTTTGAAAATTGGGGATCAGATAAAGAAACTTGACATTTTTTTCGGTTTTGAGCGTCTCTTCCAAAGCCGCAATGTCCACACCGTCCTCCTGGAGAGGAACGCCGACCAGTCTCGCCCCCAGGGACTTGATGGAATTCAAGGCGCCCACAAAGCTGGGAGACTCGCAAAGCACCACATCGCCTGGATTACAGAGTACTTTAGCGACGAGTTCAATCGCCTGCTGGGCCCCAGAAGTGATGAGCAAATCGTCAAATGACCGCCCAATTCCGTGTTTCCGCTTCATATACGCCTTCAAGCAGTCACGCAAAGGGCCATAACCCTCGGTAGTGCCATATTGAAGCGCGTCAATAGGATGATCCCGGAATATCTGTGAAGACAATTCCGCGATCGTCTCAAGGGGAAACGCTTCGGGTGCGGGGTTGCCTGCCGAAAGACCCACAACCTCTGGATCGGCAGAATACTTCAAGATTTCACGAATGGCGGAGGGGTTTAAATTCTGTACCCGCTCGGCAAAGGAAAACGTTAACATGTTGGCTCCGACCTTCCGGTTAATAATAGAATGAAAAAATTTCCGAATACGGATATTCTTATCTTAACATACTCTCATTGACATTTTCAAGCGGTAACGGTAAAATGAACCAAGACGGCAGCCATATCCGGTTAATACGATGCAGAAAGGCTTGATGGCGATGACGGCTCTGGAAGAATTAGCGGATCTTCTTTTCCCTGATCCTCTCAAAACATCGGAGGAATACGAGGCTTTGTATCCGCCTCGTCCCTTACCCGAAGGGGCTCGCGTCACACGCTTTGCCCCCAGCCCGACAGGCTATCTGCACTTAGGGGTCTTCTTTACCGCTACGATTGACCGGTTGACCGCCGACGCGTCCAATGGGATTTTTTATTTTCGCCTGGAAGACACGGATAAAAAACGGGAGGTCGCAGACGGCGAGGAGGATATTTTGCGAGGCCTCGCCGCCTATGGCCTGGCCGTCGACGAGGGAATTGTCGCGCCCGGTATCGTACGGGGAGATTACGGTCCCTACCGTCAGAGCGAACGGCGGTCGATCTATCATACTTATGCGAAAAAGCTGGTTCTGGAGGGATTGGCCTATCCCTGTTTCTGTACTTCGGAAACACTCGAAAAAATCCGCCTTGAACAAAAGGAAAAAAAGCTGCGCACCGGATACTATGGTCCCTATGCCTGCTGTCGGAATCTCGCTCCGGAGGAAGCGATCTCCAGAATTCGGTCGGGCGAATCTTACGTGCTACGGCTGCGTGCACCGGGGGATCCGGAGCGGCGGATCAAATTCGACGATTTGATCAAAGGTGTTGTCGAAATGCCGGAGAACGACGAAGACTTTGTTTTGCTCAAATCCGATGGGATTCCCACCTATCATTTTGCTCATGCCGTGGACGATCATCTCATGCGTACAACTCACGTTATTCGCGGAGACGAATGGATCTCTTCCGTACCCAAGCATGTGCAGCTTTTTCAACTGCTGGGGTTCAAAATACCCAAATACGCCCATGTCAGTCCGATCCTAAAGGAAGACGGAGCAGGAAAACGCAAACTGTCAAAACGAAAGGATCCGGAAGCCGCTATGCATTTTTATACGGAACAGGGCTATCCGGTCGAGGGCGTACGCGAATATTTGATGACCGTTGCCAACAGCGATTACGAAGAATGGCGGAAATGCAATCCGGACGCTCCTCGAAGCTCCTTCCCATTTAGCTTAAAAAAGATGAGTGTATCGGGTGCGCTTTTTGATTTAAATAAACTCAACGATGTCTGCAAAAATATGATCGCCCGCATGGACGCGCATACGGTGACCGGCCATATCCGTAATTGGGCTGAACAGTATCATCCGGCCTTCAGCCGTCTGCTCGAACAGGATCCGGCGTACGCCGAAGCGGTCTTTTCCATTGACCGAGGAGGCCCAAAACCCCGAAAGGATTTAGCCAAATGGAGTGACGCTCCGGAGTATGCCGCCTACTTCTATACGGCGCCCGATCCGGCCTCCCTCGTATATCCTGAGGCTTTGCAAAAAGAAGATATTGCCGCCATTTTGACCGCCTATCGGAATATCTACGATTCACAGGACGACCAGCCGGCTTGGTTTGCCCGGATCAAATCTATGGCTTCTTCTCTGGGATTTTGTCCGGAAGTCAAGGAATATAAAAAGAACCCCGGCACCTGGAAGGGACATGCAGGGGATGTCAGCACCGTATTGCGGATCGCCGTCACCGGCCGACGCAATACCCCTGACCTATGCGCTATCATGCGTCTGCTGGGGCCGGAAGAAGTAAAAAGGCGTTTAACGTCTGCCGTTTTATAGGCGGTGTTTCTGAAACGGCACCTGGTGGCGGGTTAGAAAATGTTTAAACAGCGATTTAATTCCATTATTTGGGGTGTATCATATGAAACAGAAAAAACGCATCGCCTGTATTCTCTTACTGTTCATTGCAGCACCGATGCTGCTAAACGTCCATGCTTTCAGCGATGAAACATTCGAAATGACGATTGACAGCCGCTTTTTCCAAGTGGGCAGCGATTATCTGTGGCAGACCGAAGACGGCTCGGCCAACATCAACGTCGTGGTAAGCGATAACGAGGATCAATTGAATCTTTGGGATGTTGAGGAAGATGACCTATCCGATCTAAAGGACCAATTTGTCGGGGAAATCGATCAGCAGATGTCTTCTTTATATGGAGATGCTTATGCCACGGTCGATTCCATTGAAACCTTTTTAACAAAAATCGGAGAATATCCGGCCATCGGGGTCGACGCGGAAATCCAATACGTTGTGGACGGCTATGCAGCCAAAACCCATCAGTATTCCTATACAATGACCTCAAAAAACTATTTGTACACCGTCACCTTCACAATGGGAGCCGATAGCGAGAACGCCTCGCTTCAGCAGAGTGGTATGGACATGATCAACAGCTTTGTCATATTGGACGAAGTATATACACAGAAATCCGCTCGTATCAGCGCTGCTTCTCTGATCCTGCCGATCGTCCTGGGGGCGGTCATCGGCGGTGGTATTGCAGGCCTCCTGGTATTTCTGAGCCGACGCAAGAAAAAACAGCAGCCTCCCCCTCCCCCTTACTACCCTCCCGTGATGCAGTAGTACGGCTTCACGGAGAGCGATACTCCCCGTTTCAAGCGACGGAATACGCGCGTTGTGCTTGCGTCTTCTCAACATGCAAACGTAGAGTCGTAATAAAGAATTTGGATAAACGAAAAAAATGCGCGGGAAAGCCCTTTGGGGCTTTCCCGCGCATGGATTATAAGCCGGAAATCTATGCAAAATAGAGCCGGTTATTTTGCTTTGAGTTCAGCAATGGCTCCATAATGCAGGATATCAAATTCGGGTGGAGCCATCTCTTCGAGCTTTTCCATATGCTCTTGTTCCCAAGCGGCAATCTCCTCTTCCGCAAGCGACGCGCCGATACCTCTGCAGGCCTTCATTCTGCCGTTCCAGCTTTCACGGGTAAAATGTACATTTAAAAGATACTCCTCATGATAAACAAACTCAAAGCTTTTATGATAGCCATCCGGTATGCGAATCGGGTGAACCGTTGCCCCTGCGCCGCTCCAATCCGGCTTATATTTTAAAACCAACTTTTCGCTTTCCCCAGCGATCTTATCGTCAAAAGGCAGCCATTCCATGCACAACACAAGAAAGCTTCCGCCAGGCTTCAGTATTCGCCTCAATTCCGGGAGGAGGAACTCGTGCTTAAAATACCAAAAACATTGGCACGCAGTAATCACATCAAAGGAATGTTCTGGGAAGCCCGACTGTTCCGCCGGCAGTACATAATAATCAATATCCATACCCCGCGAAAGACTTTTCGCTTGCTCAATCTGATTTTCGGATATATCTATGCCCGTCCATTTTGCCCCATAGCGACACATGTTTCTTGGGAGCACCCCCGTTCCTGTTCCGATATCCAGAACGATCTGATCACCTATGCATAAGCGTCGCCTAACAATTTTTTCATAAAACTCCGGTGGATAAATATCGCGGAATTTGGCATAATCCGCCGAGGCTCGTCCCCAATCAAACGCCTTACCGCCGTCTATATTTTGATTGGTTATGCTCATAGACATCTCCCTATTCATTTCAGTTTGTCTGTATGTTTATAGGACAACATCATCGCCGGTTGACGGTCTCTCGCGCATAGTCTTGATAGGAAAAAAGCATCCCTTTTTTCTGTTGCTTTTTAAAAAATCCCCCTGAAAACTCAGGGGGACTGAAAACGATTTATTCAAGCAAATCATCAAATACCGCGCCGGTGGAACCGCTGGTCACATGCTGGGCATACCGTTTGGCATATCCCGACAGTTCGCGGTGAGGAGCCTTCCACCGAGCTTTGCGGTCCGCCAAGGTTTTCTCATCCACCAAGAGTTCCAATTTGCGCGCCGGAATATCGATAGAGATGATGTCGCCTTCTTCGACCAGTGCAATCACGCCGCCGGCAGCCGCCTCGGGCGACACATGCCCGATAGAGGCGCCGCGGGTTGCGCCGGAAAAGCGTCCGTCCGTAATCAAGGCAACGCTCTCCCCCAATCCCATTCCGGCAATGGTAGCAGTGGGGGTCAGCATCTCCCGCATTCCTGGGCCACCCTTGGGGCCTTCATACCGAATAACCACGACATCACCGGGGTGGATCCTGCCGCCCGTAATAGCCTCGGTCGCATCCTCCTCGCTGTCGAAAACCCGTGCCGGGCCTTGATGGACCATCATGGAGGGAGCAACCGCCCCCTGCTTCACTACAGCGCCATCCGTAGCGAGATTGCCGAAAAGGATCGCCAGTCCCCCATCTTTCCGGAAGGGGGAATCCAAATGATGAATGATCTCGCCGTCCGCATCCCTGGCAGCGTCGATTCTTTCCCCAACCGTACCCGAAACCGTGATGGCATCCCGGGGGATCATGCCGGCTCGGTCGAGTTCCTTAAGCATGGACTGAATGCCGCCCACACCGTTTAGATCGGTGATAAAAACCTGGCTAGCCGGATTGAGCTTGCAGATCTGCGGCGTCGCCTTCCCGATGTCGTCAATTTGCTTGAGGGTCAATGGACAGCCCGCGGCATAAGAAACCGCCACGATGTGCAACACGGTATTGGAAGAGCAGCCGATTGCCATATCCGCCCGCAGAGCGTTTTCGAACGCGGCAGGGGTGAGGATGTCCTTGGGGCGGATGTTTTCTTTAAGCAGTTCCATCACCCGTTCACCGGTCTGCTTGGCCAGCCGGATCCGGGCGGCCATTACCGCGGGAATCGTGCCGTTCCCAGGCAAAGCCATCCCAATTGCCTCGGTCAAACAGTTCATCGAATTAGCGGTATACATCCCCGAACAAGAGCCACAGCCAGGGCAGGCGGTTTCCTCCAACTCGTGGAGGGAACTCTCGTCCCGGGTTCCAGCCGCCACGCTTCCCACGGCCTCAAACACCTCGTTGAGTCCGACTTTTTTGTCTCCGTCCGTTCCCGGCAGCATGGGACCGCCGCTGACAAAAATGGAAGGGAGATTCAGCCGGCACGCCGCAAGCAACATGCCGGGAACAATTTTATCACAGTTCGGAATAAATACTACGGCGTCAAGAGGATGGGCCGTGAGCATTACCTCAATAGAATCGGCAATCAATTCCCGGGAGCATAGCGAATATTTCATCCCCAAATGATTCATGGCCAAACCGTCGCATACACCGATGGTATTGAAAGTAAAGGGAACGCCGCCCGCATTGCGGATCCCTGCCTCTACCGCCTTAGTAATGGTATCGAGATGGGTATGACCAGGTATATAATCGCTTTTGGAACTGACTACCGCCACAAAAGGGCGGGTAATTTCTTGATCGGTCAGACCCAAAGCCTTCAGCAGAGAGCGGTGGGGTGCCCTGGAAACCCCAGACTTCATCAAATCACTGCGCATAAAATTCATCCTTTCCATTGTATGGCTATATACTCGAAATACTCGAAAAATTCAAGCGGATGGTTGTTCCAGCGGGCTTTTTGTGATATAGGCCCTCAGCAGTTCCAGACATTCATCGTGCATCTGCTGGCTCTGTTTTCCCCCCGCTGTTCCCGAGACGGTTCGGACGCTAAAGATCAGATCCTCAGGCACTCCTTCCATAGCGTCCGTCTGGAGAAGAGGATCCTCTCGCCAAGTCCAGGTACGCCCGTCCTCGGACACACCCTCTCCCTCGATTCCAAGTTCATCGAAAAAGGCCATATCGGAATCCGCCAGGTTTTCCAATATACGATCCTGGTAGTAGTCCGGAGAAAAACCGAAAAACATGGTATCCCCGGAAAACACGGAGGCTGTCAACTTCTGCTGGTCGAGAACGCCGAGTTGTCCGCTGTCGCCGCCGACATAAAGAAGTTCAACCGAAACGAGCACCTGTCCGTCCCCGTTCAAATCCCGACCGTATTTTCCCAGTTCCGCGGCAAATGCGTCGCCTGCGGAAATCGATATATTCTTCGTAGACGCGATGATAAGGTGATAATCCGGGTTCTTTTTGCTCATCGCCTGAATGATTAGGACAATGACGGCAATCACTACCAATATCCCGATGATGACCGGCCATTTGTAATGATACCAAAAATTCTCCCATTTGGCCTTGAAGCCTTTCGGCGGTTCGGGTGATTTCGGCGGTTCAAGTTCGGTTTCATCGACACCAACGAGATACATTTCCCTGGCCATACCCGTCCAGTCCTTTCCTATGTCGGCGGTTGAGATCTTTGGTTTCACAGCAGAGATAAGCGCTTCTCTATTATCGTTCCTGATCGTTTCTATCTATTGGTCCACCGCTTTTTCATTCGTGGCTACATTTACTATTGTAAACAACCCTTCCCTCACAATCGGAAAGGGTTGCTTTTAATATATTATAGCATGTGCCTACTCATATAGCAAGTCCTCCATCCTTTCAATATATTGATATCCTGTAGAGGTACAATACATGTTGGACAGGAGGGCAAGAAAAAGCGAATAAAAAAAGTAGAAGGACAGAGCCTTCATAGGGTATAGTTAAGCTGCAACACCAAACAACCCAAAAAGGAGCTCTGTCCCTCATGAGTAAAAGTATAAC